>JBFKUL010000077.1:0-11380 GCA_041635755.1 Burkholderiales bacterium
CGCGCCGGGGGCGGCCTGCTCGAGGAAATCGAGCGCCGCCGGGGCATCGACGGCGGCCCAGTCGCGCATGCTCGCGACAAAGCCGCGCAAGGTGGCGGGGGACACGCCATCCGCGGCACGCGGGCGCGAGCGCCCGATGCCGCGGTAATCGTAGGTGAGCACCGTGAAGCCGCGCTCGGCGAGGTAGGCGGCGAACCTGCCGTAATACTCCTGCTTGACGCCCGTGGCCGCCTGAATCGTTACCGCGCGATCGTTCGGGGACGTCGGCCGGAACAGCGTGCCGCCAAGGCGCAGTCCATCCGGCGTTGGAATCGCGACGGAATCGCTCATTCCTTCCGTTTCGGCACCGGCCGCGGCTGGCCGTTCGAGTCGATCGCGACGTAAGTGAGCGTCGCCTCGGTCACCTTGACCACGGTCGGGTCGGTCGGCCGACGCTCCGCGTATACCTCGACATTGACCGTTACGGAGGTATTGCCGACCTTGACCACGTCCGCGTAGAACGACAGCAGGTCGCCGATCTGCACCGGTTGCTTGAACACGAACGAGTTCACCGCGACGGTGGCAACGCGCCCGCGCGCGAGGCGGCCGGCAACCGTGCCGCCGGCGACGTCCACCTGCGACATGATCCAGCCGCCGAAGATGTCGCCGTTCTGGTTCGCGTCGGCCGGCATCGGCACGACGCGCAGCGCCGGCACCTTGCCCGCGGGCAAGGCGACGCCCGGAGGCTGATGCGAGGCCTGACCGCGCTTCATTCAGTCGCTCTTCACTTCGAGGTAGTGTAAGGGCCCGCCACGGAACGGCGCAAAACCGGTGCCGAAGATCAGTCCCGCGTCGACCAGTTCGGCGTCGGCGACGATGCCCTCGGCGAGCACGGCCTGCGCTTCCTCAAGGTAGGGCTGGATCAGCCGCTCGATCAGTGCCGCATCCACCGGGTCGGCCTGACCCTTGACCGGCTTGCCTTTCTCCCACCGGTACAGGCCCGCGCCGGTCTTCTTGCCGAGCTCGCCGGCGTCGACCTTCTGGCGCAGCGCTTTCGGCACCTCCGTGGCACCGGAGGCACTCCCCTTGGCGAGCGCCTTGCCGGCGGCGAGGCAGATGTCCAGGCCGACGGTGTCGGCGAGCTCAATCGGCCCCATCGGCATGCCGAACGCGAACATTGCAGCATCGATCGTCTCGGCCTTGACGCCCTCGTCGAGCATGCGAAAGGCGTTCTGCATGTAGGGTCCGAGCACCCGGTTGACGAGGAAGCCCGGCGAATCTTTGACCGGCAGCGGCAGCTTGTCGATCTGGCGCACGAACGCGGCGGCGCTCTTGGCGAGCTCCGGGTCGGTGACTTCGCCCGAGACGACTTCGACCAGCTGCATCTGCGGCACCGGGTTGAAGAAGTGGATGCCGACCAAGCGCGAGGGGCGCTTGAAGTTTGCCGCGATGTCGGAGAGCTGCAGGCTCGAGGTATTGGTCGCGAGCAGCGCCCCGGGCTTCGCCTGCGCTTCGATGCGCGCGAACAGCTCGCGCTTCGCCTCGAGGTTCTCGAAAATCGCCTCGAGGATGACGTCCGCGCGCGCAATGCCTGCGCCGGCGACATCCGGGATCAGGCGATCGAGCGCGTCGCGCACGCGTCGCTTGTCGCGCAGGCGGCGCTCGAAAAGCTTCGCCGCGCGCTTGATCGCCGGTGCAATGCGCTCGGGCGCCGTGTCCTGCAGCGTCACGGTAATCCCGCGCATGGCGCAGACTGCGGCGACGTCGCCGCCCATCACTCCGGCGCCTACGACGTGCAGGTGCTTCGCCCTGAAGTCCGCTTCCTTGCCGAGGGATTTCATGCGTTCCTGCAGGAAGAAAATACGAATCAGGTTCGCGGTGGTCGGATGATCGAACAGCGCGTCGATCGAGGTGATCGGATCGTGCGGGTTGGCGAAGGGATCGCCGTCATACCTCTGCCACAGGTCGAGGATGGCGTAAGGCGCCGGGTAGTGCTCGCGGCGCGCACGCTTCGCAACCTGCTTGATCGCCTGGGCGACCACCAGCTTGCGACCCGGCGGCGTGAGCATGAGGCGCTGCACGAGCGAGAGCTTCCTTGGCGGCGGCGCTTCGAGCGTCATCATGCGCGCGGTGTTCTCGAGGATGCGCAGCGGCACCGCCTGGTCGACCAGACCGATACGCTTGGCGCGCCGAGCATCGAGCGCCTTCCCGGTGAGCAGCATGTCCATCGCCGCGGCGGGCCCGACGACTTTCGGCAGCCACTGCACGCCGTGCCAGGCAGGCACGATGCCGAGCATGACCTCCGGGAAGGCGAGGCGCGTCTCCGGATCGTCGAGTGCGACGCGGTAGCGGCAGGCGAGCGCGAGCTCGAGCCCGCCGCCCATGCAGAAGCCGTTGATCAGTGCCGTGGTAGGGAAGGGCAGGCGCGAGAGGCGCTCGAACACGTCCCAGCCGAGCTTGACGAAGGCGAGTGCCTCCTCGGGCGACGCAAAGCGCGTGAACTCCTCGACGTCGGCGCCGGCAATGAAGCTGTCCTTGCCCGAGCGGATCACCAGGCCCTTGGGCTTGAGATCGCGGATCGCGTCGAGCGCGACGTCGAAATCCTCGAGCGCCTCGCGTGAAAAGGTGTTGGTCGACTCGCCCTGCTTGTCGAAGGTGAGCCAGACCAGCCCCTGGCGATCCTGTTCATAGCGCCAGTGCTTCTGTTTTACTGCGGTGTCTGCGCGGTCCATGGTTGGCCTGTGCTCGAATCGAGTTGATCGTGTTGGAGAACGCTCACAGCGCCTCTACCAGCATTGCGCCGCCGAGGCCGCCACCGATGCAGATCGCTGCGATGCCGCGCTTCGCGTTGTTGCGCTTGAGCACTTTAAGAAGGTGCAGCACGATGCGTGCGCCCGAGGCGCCGACCGGGTGGCCGAGCGCCACGGCGCCGCCGTCCACGTTCAGCTTGTCCACTTCGAGCGCGCCAAGCGCGTCATCGAGGCCGAGCTCTTCCCTGCAGTAGCGCTCGTCCTTCCAAGCGGCGAGGCAGCCGAGCACCTGCGCGGCAAAAGCCTCGTTGATCTCCCAGTAATCGAGATCGTTCAGCCCGAGGCCGTGGCGCTTGAGGATCGGCGTGGCGGCATGCACCGGGCCGAGGCCCATCTGCGCGGGGTCGAGCCCCGCCCATTCGGAGTCGACGATGCGGCCGATCGGCTCGAGGCGATGGCGCTCCACCGCCGCCTCCGAAGCAAGCACCAGCCAAGCGCCGCCGTCGGTGATCTGCGAGCTGTTGCCCGGCGTGACGTTGCCGAACTTACGATCGAAGAACGGCTTGAGCTTGGCGAGGTTTTCCATCGACGAGTCTCGCCGCACGCCGTCGTCGAGCGGGTACGCGTTGCCGTCGCGGTCGTACAAGGGCTCGACCTCGCCCGCGCCGGGCGCGAGCGGGCCGGCGTCCTGCGCGTGCGCCACCCGCTGGTGGCTGCGCACCGAAAAGGCGTCCATCTGCTCGCGCGTGATGCCGAAGCGGTGGGCGAGATTCTCCGCCGTCTGGCCCATGAGCAGACCGACCATCGGGTCGGTGAGCCCTTTCATGATCCCGATCACCGGCGCAAGCAGAGAGGCGAGCGGCAGTTTTGCGAGCTGCAGCGCCTTCTTGCCTGCGCCGCGCGCTGCAGCAAGATTGGCGAACCACAGTACCATGGCATCGGAGTAAAGCAGCGGCGCGCGGGAGAGCGCGTCGACGCCGCCCGCGAGCACCAGCTCGGAGCGTCCGGCGAGGATGTTGTTGATCCCCGAGTCGAGCGCCTGCATGCCCGAGGCACAGTTGCGCATCACGGTCCAGCCGGGCACCTTTTTGCCGCAGCCCATGCGCAGCGCGACGACGCGGCCGATGTTGACCTCGTCGACTGACGGTGCCGCACAGCCAAGGATCACTTCGTCGAGCTGGTCGGGCGAGAATTTCTGGCGCAGCAGCAGCGCGCGTCCGGCCTGCGTGGCAAGGTCGCTCGCCGAGAACGGGCCGGGCCGGTTCTTGGCTTTCAGAAACGGCGTGCGGGCACCGTCGATGACGTAGATCGGTTTGGCGTAGGGGCTGCCCATGAGCGTCACTCCTCCGTATTGGTGTCGCCACGCGCGGGCGCTCGCTCCCTGCGGGAGAGGACGCCCGCGCGATGATGCGGGTGCTTAAGCCGCCGCTTTCGCGGGGCGCCGGTCTTCGCGCGCGATTTTTTCGAGCGACTCGGCGCGGCCGTAGTCCTGCGGGAAATCGTCTACCTTGATCACGTTCTTGCGCAACCCCTCCTTGCGTTGCCAGGCGGTGTAGTCCTCGGCGCTGATGACGCCCGTGTCGCGTGCGAGCGCCGCTGTGTCGACGCCCGAGCGCGGCACCAGCGTTCCCGCCTTCACCGCCTCGCGCAGTTTCTTCTCGATCGGCTCGCAGGCCACGGTCGCCTTGAAGGCTGCCTCGAGCACACCGGTGGCGTCGCTCTCGTCCTTGGGCACAAACATGCCGTCGGTGAGACGGTCGCGCGCCTCGCCCGGCTCGAGCACCAGGGCTGCGCAGCCGGCGTTGTGGCGGTCCTTCGGCGGGCGGAACGGCGTGCCGACGGGAAACACCACCCAACGCAGCAGCCAGCGCAGCGGCTTGACCGGGAAGTTGACGTAAATCGCGTCGATCGCCTGCTGCGCGTGCCAAAGGGCATCGCGCACCGACCAGTGAAGTAGCGGCAGGTCGGCCTGCTGGCGCCCCTGGTCCTCGTAGCGCTTGAGCGTCGCCGAGACCAGATACATCATCGACAGCACATCGCCCAGGCGTGCCGAAATTTTCTCCTTGCGCTTGAGCGCGCCGCCCATCGCCATCATCGACATGTCGGCGAGGAAGGCGAACGCCGCCGAAAGGTGGCCGACACGCTGGTAGTAGCGCGCCGTTTCCGGCGCCGCTCCAGCCGGTACCGGCGCGAGGCGCGAGCCGGTGAGGCCGTGCACGAAGGCGCGCGCGCCGTTGCCAATCACGTGGCCGACGTGGGAGGTGAAGGCGTCGTCGAACTCGTTCGCCGCCTCTTCGCCCTGCATCTCCTTCGCCGCGTGCATCTCGCGCAGCACGTAGGGATGGCAGCGGATCGCCCCCTGGCCGAAGATGATCAGGCTGCGCGTCAGAATATTCGCGCCTTCGACGGTGATGCCGACGGGCGTGATCTGGTAACCGCGGCCGACCCAGTTGTTCGGTCCCAGGCAGATGCCTTTGCCGGCATGGATGTCCATGGCGTCGTCGACGACTTTGCGGGCGCGTTCGGTCATGTGGTACTTGGCGATTGCCGAGATCACCGCAGGTTTCTCGCCCGCGTCGACGGCCCCCGCCGTCATGACGCGCGTCGCGTCCATCATGTAGCAGTTCGCCGCGATGCGCCCGAGCGCCTCCTCGACGCCCTCGAGCTTGCCAATCGGGGTGCGGAACTGGCTGCGGACCCGCGCGTACGCGCCCGTGAAGCGCGAAAGCGCCTTGGCCCCGCCCACCGAAGACGTCGGCAGCGATATCGAGCGGCCCGCGGCGAGGCAGTGCATCAACATCATCCAGCCCTTGCCTGCATAGTCCTTGCCGCCGATGATCCACTCGAGCGGCATGAATACGTCCTTGCCCGAGTTCGGGCCGTTCTGGAACGCGCCGTTGAGCGGCAGATGGCGCCGGCCGATGTTCACTCCAGGCGTATCGGTCGGTACCAGCGCGCAGGTAATGCCAAGATCCTCCTCATCCTCGCCGAGCAGGTGCTCGGGATCGTAGAGCCGGAACGCGAGTCCCAGCAGCGTGGCCACCGGACCGAGCGTGATGTAGCGCTTGTCCCAGGTGACGCGCATGCCGAGCACTTCCCGACCTTGCCACTCGCCTTTGCACACCACGCCGAAGTCGGGAATCGAAGCGGCGTCCGAACCGGCCTCGGGATTGGTGAGCGCGAAGCACGGGATCTCCTCGCCCTTGGCGAGGCGCGGCAGGTAGTGCTCCTTCTGCGCGTCGGTGCCGAAGGCAAGTAGCAGCTCGGCCGGCCCGAGCGAGTTCGGCACCATGACCGAGACCGCGGCAGCGTTCGAGCGCGTCGAGAGCTTCATCACTACGGCCGAGTGCGCGAGCGCCGAGAAGCCGAGTCCGCCGAACTTCTTCGGGATGATCATGCCGAGGAAGCCTTTGTCCTTGATGAACTGCCACACCCTGGGCGGCAGGTCGAAGCGCTCGTGCGTGATCTCCCAGTCGTTGAGCATCGCGCAAAGCTCCTCGCAAGGCCCGTCGACAAAGGCCTGCTCTTCGGCACTAAGCTTCGGTTCCGGGATGTCAAGCAACTTGTCCCAGTCGGGCCGTCCGGAGAACAGGTCCGCGTCCCACCACACGGTGCCGGCGTCGATCGCGTCCTTCTCGGTCTGCGACATGTCCGGCAGGATCCTGCGGTACACGGCAAGCACGCGATCAGTGATCCACTTGCGTCGCAGCGGCACGAGGTTGAGAACGACTGCGGCGGCGATCACGGCGGCCCACAGGATGAGATTGAGGAACCAGCCGAGGTCGGCGGCCGCGGACAGGTACGCGGCGAGCACGGCACCGGCGACCGTCCACCACGCGACCTGCAACTGGAAGTAGCCCAACGCGAGAACGGTGACGACGGCGACGAGCAGGAACATGAGCATCGGGATCTCCTCTTGAGCGGCCGGGTCAAGCGGCCTTGCGTACGTTGTCGCGGCCGGGCAGCGGCGCAAGCAGCCCGCCGGCAAGGAAGGCGGTCAGCCGATCCTCGAGCAGGCGCGCATCGTAGCGGTCTTCGGGCTTGCAGCCGGCGATCAGCTGCACGGTATCCGTGGCGGCGAGCGTGTAGGCAAGCGTGCCGAACATGAAGTGCATGCGCCAGACCAGCTCGTCATGCGGCAGCTCCGGCAGGGAACGCATGAACGCGGCCTTGTAGCGCTTCATCGCTGGTGCATAGAGCTGGCCGATCAGCGCGCGGATCTGCTTGGTCGGGTCGGTGTAGGTGCGACCGAGCAGGCGGATGAAGTTGCGGCCGCCCCCGCGCGCGTCCTCGATCATGCGCAGGCTCGCGCCGAGGAAAGCGCGGATGATGGCTTCCGCCGCGAGCGGCTGGCTGGCCGCGCCTTTCTCCAGCTGCTCGAGCGCGGCGATGCGCTCGGCATTCATCGGGTCGAGCCGGCGGCGAAACACCGCCTCGATCAGCGCGTCCTTCGATCCGAAGTGATAGTTGACCGCGGCGAGGTTGACCTCGGCCTCGGCCGTGAGCTGGCGCATCGAGGTGCCTTCGAAGCCATGCTGCATGAACAAGGCTTCGGCGGCATCCAGGATGCGAGTGCGTGTTTCATGCGGGGGCTTAATCGCGCGCAACGACATGATGGGACATTTTCGGTAGTTAAACGAACGTTTGAATGCTAACAGTTGCGCACCGTCGGGTCAACCGCCGAAGCGATCGCTGTTCGCGCGGGGCGCGTTGTGCGAGGCTTGAGCGCGCATGGAACAGTCGTCATGCTGACCGGTACCGCACTCCTCGCGCTCATCCTGCTGTCGATGGCTTGGCTTTTCTTTGTGATCGGCGCGACGATCAATCTGCGCACTTGGCTTGCGGCGCGGCGCGCGAGCGACGGCGAGCCTGCGCCCAGGGGCATACCCTTTCTCCCTGGTGCGGTCGGCTCGCTGGCGGCATTTTTCAGCGTCGCGACGTTGATCCGGATCGGCTATGACGTGCCGTGGCCCTGGCTGTGGGTGCTGCTGCCGCTGTTTCTCGACGCCCACGGGCTGGGCGGCGCGGTGCTCGCGATTCTCGGGTTCGCGCGGCGCGGTGAGCGCCGCGAAGCAGATTAGAATGCGGCCCTTTTTCTCCAAGGCACGGCATTGAGACATCACGATATGGCGCAACCGCGGCGCCTCGCGGGCGGCGAATGGCGCGCGCTCGCAAGCCTGGCACCGTACCTGTGGGAGTACCGCGGGCGGGTGCTGGCCGCGCTGGCCTGCCTGGTCGCCGCGAAGCTCGCCAACGTCGCCGTCCCGCTGGTGATGAAGGAGGTCGTGGACGGGCTCGATCCCCGCACCGCGGTGCTCGCGGTGCCGATCGCGCTGCTCGCCATCTATGGCCTGCTGCGTTTCTCGACCACGCTGTTCGCCGAGCTGCGGGACGTGGTGTTCGTGCGCGTGGCGCAGCGCGCCATCCGGCGCGTGGCGCTCGGCGTGTTTCGCCATTTGCACAGTCTGTCGCTGCGATTCCATCTCGATCGCCAGACCGGCGGCATGACCCGCGACATCGAGCGCGGCTCGCGGGGCATCTCGACATTGCTCTCGTACCTTTTGTTCTCGATCCTGCCCGTGATTCTCGAGTTCGCGTTGGTCGCCGCGGTGCTGATCGGCAAGTTCGACTGGCGTTTCGCGGCGCTTACGTTCGGCGCCGTGGCCCTGTACATCACCTTCACGATCCTCGTGACCGAGTGGCGCACGGCGATCCGGCGGCAAGCCAACGAGCTCGATTCCAAGGCCAACACGCGCGCCGTGGACAGCCTGCTCAACTACGAGACGGTGAAATACTTCGGCAACGAGGAGTTCGAGGCGCGGCGCTACGACGAGCAGCTGCGCGGCTACGAGTCCGCCGCGGTGAAAACCGAAGCCTCGCTCGGGCTGCTCAACATCGGGCAGGCGCTGATCATCGCGCTTGCGGTCTCGGCGCTGATGTTCCTGGTGGCCGAGGGCGTGGTCGCGGGTAGCTTCACGCTCGGTGACCTGGTGCTGGTCAACGGGCTGCTGATCCAGCTCTACATTCCGCTCAACTTCCTCGGCATGGCCTACCGCGAGATCAAGCAGGCGCTGATCGATATGGACAAGATGTTCCGGCTGCTCGCGGAGCACCGCGAGGTGCAGGACCGCGAGGGCGCGCCCGAGCTGCCCGCGGGGCCGGCGACGGTCGAGTTCCGCGAGGTCGATTTCCGCTACGAGACGGAGCGCCCGATCCTGCACGCGGTGAGCTTCACGATTGGCGCCGGCGAGACCGTGGCGGTGGTGGGGCACTCGGGCTCGGGCAAGTCGACGCTGGCGCGGCTGCTCTACCGCTTCTACGACGTGAGCGGCGGAGCGATTCTGGTGAACGGGGCCGATATTCGCGACGTGAAGCAGCACTCGCTGCGCGCGGCGATCGGCATCGTGCCGCAGGACACGGTGCTTTTCAATGACACGATCCGCTACAACATCCGCTACGGCCGGCCCGAGGCGAGCGATGCGGAAGTGGAGGAGGCGGCGCGCGCCGCGCACATCCATGACTTCATCGTCAGCCTGCCGGCAGGCTATGACAGCACGGTCGGCGAGCGCGGCCTGAAGCTCTCGGGCGGCGAGAAGCAGCGCGTGGCCATCGCGCGCGCGCTGCTCAAGAATCCGCGCATCCTGATCTTCGACGAAGCCACCTCGGCGCTCGATTCGAAGGCCGAGAAGGCCATTCAGGCCGAGCTCGATCGTATTTCCCAGGGCAGAACGGCCTTGGTCATCGCGCATCGACTGTCTACCGTGATGGACGCGGATCGCATCCTCGTCATGCACCAGGGGCGCGTCATCGAGCGCGGCACGCACCGGGACCTGCTCGCCGCGGGAGGCGAGTACGCGCGCATGTGGGCCCTGCAGCGCCAGGCCGCCGAGGCCGAGGCGGTGCTCGAGCAGGCGCACGCGGCCTAAATTCACGGCTCTCACCGGCAATAATTCACGAAACCTCTACCAATGCCTTAGAAAGATGGGGCAGGGCGTTAATTTTGCTTGCATATTTCGGCCATCCTGCTATAAATCGCGAAAACCCCAAGAACCTCGCACACCCCCGGTCATGGAAAAAGCAGAAAGAACACTGCATTCGCTTGAAAAGATCGTCGCCACGACCGCGCTCGTGGCGGTACTCGCGTTGACCGCGGGTTTCGCGCAGGGCGCGGGTCCGAAGAAGAAGGCCCAGGACCAAACGCTGGCCGAGTTGCACAACGGCAGTGCCGATAACGTCAAGCTGCGCTCGTCGGTCGCGTTCGTGCAGGACGCCTCGACTGGCGAGACGATCCTCGACAAGAATTCGGATGCGGTGCTGCCCATCGCCTCGATCACCAAGCTGATGACCGCGATGGTGGTGCTCGATGCCGGACTCGACCTGGACGAAGAGATCAAGCTCAGCCGCGAGGACGTCGACCGGCTCAAGGGAACGAAGTCGCGCCTTCGTACCGGCCTGGTGCTGACGCGCGACGACCTGCTGCTGCTTTCACTGATGGCCTCGGAAAACCGCGCTGCGGCGGCGCTCGGTCGCGCCTATCCGGGCGGCATCGAGGCTTTCGTCGCCGCCATGAACGACAAGGCGCGCTCCATCGGGATGATGGATTCGCGTTTCGTCGACGCGACCGGCCTCTCCTCGGGCAACGTGGCGAGCGCGCAGGACCTGGCGAGGCTCGTGACGGCCTCGTACCAGTACCCCCTGATCCGCGAGTACTCGACGCGCGAGCGCGGCGATGTCAAGGTGAGCAAACGCCGTATCTCCTACGTGAACACGAACAATCTGGTGCGCAGCTCCAAGTGGGATGTCGAGCTCTCCAAGACCGGCTACATCAGCGAGGCCGGCCGCTGCCTGGTGATGCGCGTGAGGATGGCGTCCAAGGACCTGGTCGTGGTCCTGCTGGATTCGTGGGGCAAGTATTCGCGGATCGGCGACGCCAAACGCATCCGCAAGTGGCTCGAAACCAGCGCCCTGGCCGAGCCGCGCAGCTAGGCGCGGTTCGCTTCCACGGCGCGGCGCTCCCGGCCGGTAACTTCCTCGACGACGTCGTCGCCGGCCTGTCGGCGCCACAGAAGGCGCTGCCCCCGAAGTACTTCTATGACGCCGAGGGCAGCCGCCTGTTCGAGCGCATCTGCCGGCTGCGCGAGTATTACCCGACGCGCGCCGAGCTCTCGCTCACGCGCAAGCACCTCGACGAGATCGCGCGTTTTTGCGGCGCGCGCTGCGAGCTGGTCGAGTACGGCAGCGGCGCAAGCATCAAGACGCGGCTGCTGATCGAGCGGATGCGGCCGGCGCGCTACGTTCCGGTCGATATCTCCAAGCCGGCGCTCAGGCTCGCCGCGCAGCGCCTGGCGCGCGAGTTCCCGTGGCTCAAGATCGCGGCCCTAGAGGGCGATTTCTCAAGGCCGCTCAAGCTGCCGCCGCTACGCCGCGGCGAGGCACGGCGGCGCGTGGCCTATTTCCCCGGCTCGACCATCGGCAACTTGACCCCCGCCGAGGCCGAGGGGTTTCTTCGCATGACGCGTGCCCAGGTCGGTGCGCGCGGCGCAATGCTCGTCGGCGTCGATCTCAAGAAGGATGCAAACCTGCTGCACGCGGCCTACAACGACTCGCAAGGTGTCACGGCCGCGTTCAACCTCAATCTGCTTGCACGCATC
>JBFKUL010000078.1:0-11227 GCA_041635755.1 Burkholderiales bacterium
AAATAGTGCATGCCGTCGTGGTGCGTGCCCGATTGCACTTCCTGCTCCGCCGCGCTGTTCGAGGCATCGAACCGGAACGCCGGCATCGCGCCCGGGATGCCGATCGGGTCTCCCCAGGCCACTAGCACGTTGGCCTCGTAGCCCTCCGGCACGCGCACTGCGTCCTCGCCTGATGCCGCAATCGGCAGGAAACCGGTCGCGGATGCGGGCACAACGGTGCATGCGGGCAGCCCGATCATCGCGACGGCCGAGGCGAGCGCCCCTTTGAGCAGCGTCCGGCGGCCGGGGCTCTCGAGGAGCTCGGCAAAGGCGGGATTGCCGCTGGGGTTCAGGCAATCGTTGTCGTGAAAGGCTCCGCTCATGGTCTACTTTTGCAATGGTGCATCCGCACCCTCGCCCATCTTGACAGCATGCGGCGATCGCGCGCTACGCATTCCTTCGCGACCCTTTGCAATTGAGCGATATCAGATCTTTGCCGCCGACGGGCTCGTGCCAGCTCAAGGGGTCGAGCTTGCGATTCGCGAGCGCAGCATCTCGGCAGCACGCTCCGGGGTCTGCGGATTCACCACGATGCGCGAGCCGAGTTCGAAGCCCGCGGGCGTCGTGAGCCGCGGCAGCACGTCGATGAACCAGTGATTGGCGTGCTGGTGCACCTGGTCGAGCGGCGGCGTGACCACGACCAGGTTGTAATGGGGCTCGACCAGCTGCGCGCTCAGTGCGCCGAGCACCGTGTGAAGATGACCGGCGAGGTCGTCGAGCTCCGCCGGCTCGACCTCGGCGAAGGCCGGCCGATGCTCGAGCGGGATCACCTGGACATGGAACGGAACGCGCGAGGCGAATGGTGCGAGCGTCGCGAAGCGCTCGCTGCGGTGGATCAAACGCACGCCGGAGGCCAGTTCCCGCTGGAGCACGGTGCACAGCCCGCACTGCCCGTTCGCGTCGTAGTAGGCGATCTCGCCGGCGACGCGTGCGCGCGTCTCGGGGGAGACCACCGGGGTGGCGACGATCTGCGAATGCGGATGCGACAGGCTGGTGCCCGCGCGCACGCCCTGATTGCGGAACAGCACCACCTGCCGCATCGCGCCGTCGGCGGCGGCGAGCGCGCGAAAGCGCCGCAGGTACATCTCGAGCACGCGGCGCACCTGGGTCACCGACAACGAGGCGAGCGTCGCACCGTGATCGCGCGACTCGACGATCACTTCGTGCTGCCCGACGCCGGGCAGGCTGCGCCAGCCTTCGGGACTGCTGCGCTCGGCCGGAGACGTGCCCTGCCCCGGCAGCAGCGCGGGAAACGCATTCGGCACCGCGCGCACCGACCACGTTCCTGCCGGCTCCTCGATCACGTCGGTCGCAGCGGGAGTCAGCGCCTCGTTGCCGGCGCAGAACGGGCAACGCACTGCCGAGCCCGCTCCATTGTGCGGGCGCTTGGCGCGCTCGGGGTTGATGATCACCCAGTCGCGGGTGATCGGGTCCTGGCGCAGTTCGGACATCAGCGTTTCCTCTCCTGCAGTACGAGGCAGCCTCGTCGAAGACCTTCTCGAAGCCGACCCGCTTGCTGCGGCCGGATGCCGGTTCGACGACTTGCGGGTCGATCCGCAAGCGAATCATGGGGCATGCGACGCCGCGGGACGAGCCTACCCGGCGGAGAATCCGCCGTCGACGAAGATCGTCTGCCCCGTGACGTAGTCCGACGCACGGCTGGCGAGGTACAACGCGGTCCCGGCCAGGTCGCCGAGTTCACCGTTTCGCCCGATGAACGTTCGCTCGGCCATCTGCTGCCAGCGCGCCGGGTCGTCGGCGACTGGCGCGGTCAGCGGCGTTCGGAAAAACCCGGGCGCGATGGCGTTGGCGTTGATCCCGTGCCCCGACCACGCCTCGGCCTGCGCGCGTGTGAGCTGCATGATCCCGCCTTTGGATGCGCCGTAGGGCCCGGATTGCTTGAAGGCCCGCACCGACTGAAGCGAGGCGATATTGATGATGCGCCCCCAGCCCTTTTCGATCATCGCCGGGGCAAGCTTCTGCGCGAGAAAAAACGGCGCATCGAGGTTGAGCCTGAGCGTTGCGTCCCAGTCGGCCTCGCTCACCTCGAGCATCGGCTTTCTGACGTTGACCCCGGCGGCCGAGACGAGGATGTCGGGCGCACCGAAGAACGAGGATGCCTTGGCCGCGCAGGCAAAGAGCGCGCGCCGCTCGGCGAGGTCACAGGGCAGCGCTGCGGCGCGCGCGCCTCGCGACTCGATCTCGCTACGCGCTTCGAGCAGCGCCGCTTCGCTGCGCGCGACGAGCACGACCTGCGCGCCCGAATCCGCCAAGGTCGCGGCGATCGCGCGGCCGATGCCGGAGCTCGCGCCCGTCACCAGCGCGACGCGGCCTTTGAGGTCGAAAAGCTCTGCGGGAGACACCCGATCAACGGGTCAACGGCTCGCCGCGATCGAATTGCTCTCGCGGAAAGTACTTCGCGAGCCGATCGTCCGCCGTGCGGGCATGCGCCTCCATGCCCTCCAGGCGCGAGATGCGCGCCGTCACCTGCGCGATCGATCGATTGGCTTCGCGCGTCATCTTCTGCCAAGTGACCGTCTTGATGAACTTGTGCACCGAGAGCCCGCCCGAATACTTCGCGGCGCCGCGCGTGGGCAGCACGTGGTTCGGGCCGGAGGCCTTGTCGCCGAACGCGACCGTCGTCTCCTCGCCGAGGAACAACGACCCGTAGCAGGTGAGCCGAGCCAGCCACCAATCGAGATCCCGCGCGTGCACTTCGAGGTGCTCGGACGCATAGCGGTCCGAAACCTGCGCGACCTCCTCGCGGGTGCCGCAAACGATCACCTCGCCGTAATCCCGCCAAGCCGCACCCGCGGCATCCTTCGCGGTGGGCGGCAACTTCCCGATCAACTCGGGCACGCGGCGCATCACGTCCTCAGCGAGCTTGCGTGAGGTGGTGAAGAGCCAGGCCGGCGATTCGTGCCCGTGCTCGGCCTGCCCGACGAGATCGGAGGAGACGATCCCCGCATCGGCCGAGTCGTCGGCGATGACGGCCACTTCCGATGGCCCCGCGAAAACGTCGATGCCCACCCTGCCGAAGAGCGTGCGCTTCGCTTCGGCGACGTACTTGTTTCCCGGTCCGACGATGATGTCGGCCGGCTTGCCGGTGAAGAGCCCGAAAGCCATCGTCGCGATTGCCTGCACGCCGCCGAGCGTCATGATGACGTCCGCACCGGCGACCTTCATCGCATAGAGCACCTGCGGATGGATGCCCTCGCCCTGGTAAGGCGTCGAGCATGCGATCACGGTCGGCACGCCGGCCGCCTTTGCGGTCGCGATCCCCATATAGGCCGAGGCGATGTGCGCGTAGCGGCCGGTCGGCACGTAGCACCCGGCAACGTTCACCGGAATGAGGCGCTGCCCTGCGACGAGCCCGGGATAAACCTCGAGCGAGAACTCCTTCATCGAGGCACGCTGCGCTTCGGCGAAGCGGCGCACCTGGGCGGCCGCGAACTCGATGTCGCGCCGCGTGACATCGGAAATGTTGCGCGTGCGGCGCTCAATCTCCGCTTCGCTCACGACGATCTCCCCGGTCCACTTGTCGAGCTTTGCCGCGTATTCGCGCACCGCCTTCTCGCCGCGCTGTTCGATCTCGGCAAGCATCTCCGTGACGACTTTCTGCGCGTTGCCGATCTCGGTATCGGGAGTCTTTGCCGCTTTCTTCAGGTAATCGATGGCCATGATCATTCACCGTAGATTAGTTTAGGAAGCCAGAGCGCGATCTCGGGAAACGCGATGATCAGAATGAGGCCGAGGAGCTGGAGCCCCATGAATTGCAGCATGCCCTTGTAGATGTCGGAGAGCTCCCATTCGGGAACGACGCCTTTCAAGAAGTACGCCGAGAGCGCGACCGGCGGCGAGAGCCAAGCGGTTTGCAGGTTGACCGCCACCAGAATGCCGAACCAGGTCAGGTCGAAGCCGAGCTTCTGCACCAGCGGCAGCAGAAAGGGCACGACGATCAGCACGATCGGCACCCACTCGAGCGGCCAGCCGAGCAGGAAGATCAGCCCCATGATGATCGCGAGCAGCACGTAGCGGTTGAGATCGAGCTCGAGCAACGCCTCGGTGAGCATGGTTGGCGTGCCCAGGCGCGCGAACACCGCGCCGAAGAAGTTCGACGCCGCGACCAGGAACAGGATCAGCACCGAGATCTCGAGCGTCTTGATGAGCGCATCGCGCAGGTTCGGCCAGTTGAGTTGGCGGTAGGCAGCCGAGAGCAGCACCGCGCCTGCCGCGCCGCACGCCGCGCCCTCGGTAGGGGTTGCAAGACCGAACACGATGCTGCCGAGCGCGGCGAGCACGAGCGCTGCGGGCGGCACGAGCCCCTTGAAGAACTCCACCCAGAGCTCGGCCATGTTCACGGCGCGCTCCTCCTGCGGCAGCGGCGGCCCGAGCTTCGGGTTGATCATGCAACGCACCATCGCGTAGCCAGTAAAGAGCGTGGCGAGCAGGATCCCGGGCACCACCGCCGCGGCGAACAGGCTCGTCACCGGCACCTCGAGCACCGGCCCCATCACCACCAGCATGATCGAGGGCGGGATCAGGATGCCGAGCGTCCCGCCCGCCGCGATGAGTCCGGAGGAGAGCTTGACGTCGTAGCCCGACCGGATCATCTGCTTGCCCGCCATGATGCCGAGGATCGTCACCGAGGCGCCGACGATGCCGGTCGCCGCGGCGAAGATGGTGGCGACGAACATCACCGCGAGATAGAGCGAGCCGCGCACGCGCGCGAGGATCTTCTGCACCGCGAGGAATAGGCGCTCCATCAAATTCGCCTGCTCCATCATGATGCCCATGAAGACGAACAGCGGCACGGCGGCGAGCGTCTGCTCCATCATCGTCGCGTTGAACTGCAGCGTGAGGAGGTAGAACACCAGCTCGCCGAAACCCCAGTAGCCGAACACGATGGCGAGGAAGATGAGCGTGAACGAGATGGGAAAGCCGATGAAGATCCCGCCGAGCATGGCGAGGATCATCAGCAGGCCGATGATCTCGGGGCTCATTCAGGCCACCTGCCTTTGGACGCCGCGTAGAGGCACTTGAGCAGCTCGGACACGCCCTGGATGATCAGCAAGGCGACGCCGATCGGCAACGCCGACTTGATCGGGCCGAGCAGCGGCATCCACGCCGTGTCCATGCCGCGCTCGCCGCGCTGCACCGACGCCCACGCCCACTCGCTCGCCACCCAGAAGAAGATCAGCATGCTCGGGAAGTAGAAGAACAGGTACAGCACGGTATCCACACGCGCCTGCGTGCGCACCGACCAGTGGCGGTACAGAAAGTCGGAGCGGATATGGATGCCCTTCGACAGCGCGTAGCCCGCGCCGAGCACGAACAGCGCGCCGTAGAGCATGCGACTGATGTCGTACGCCCAGGAGGTCGGCGCGGTGAACAGGTAGCGCGCCGTCACCTCGTAGACCATGGCGATCATGAGCGGCACGGTCATCCAGCTCACGATGCGCCCGACCCAGAGGCTCAGCTTGTCGATCACGACGATGGTATGCGCCATCCATGGCGCCATATCGTCGGGCAAATGCGCCACGGCGTCGTCGGCGCGACGCCCGGCGATCATCTCATCGGTGAGGTGATGCTTGCTTTCGCTCATCCCCCGGTCCCCCAATTGACGAAAGCAGGAGGCGGGCCTTGCGACCCGCCTCCGTACGGCGCCCTGCGACCCGTGGTGTCGCGCGCCGCGCCTTGCCGTGCCTTATTTCTTCTTGGCGAGCTCCGCCGCGTAGGCGGCGCCGAGGCCGGCGTTGGACTTCTGGGCGCCGGCCCAGAACGGAATCGCGCTGTCCGCGAACGCCTTCTGGCTATCCCACACCTTCTTGAAGAACGCGTTCTTCTTTGCGTTGTCCTCAAAGGCCTTCTTCGCCGCCGCGCCGTAGAGCTCGAAATACTCCGGCGGCGTGTCGTGCAGCTGCACGCCGTGCTTCTCGGTCAGCTCCTTCAGCGCCTTGCCGTTCTCGCTGATGCGGTACGCGACCGTTCTCATGAGCGAAGCGTTGGCCGCGACCTCGATCGCCTTTTGCTGCCCCGGAGAGAGCCGCTTCCAGACGTCGCCGTTCAGATAGAGGTCGGCATTAACCACCACCTGGTGCAAGCCCTGCAAATAGTAGTGCTTGAGCACCTTGTGGAAGCCGAACACCATGTCCGGCTTCGGGCAGCACCATTCGGCCGCGTCGATTACGCCCTTTTCGAGCGCGGGCAGGATGTCGCCTCCGCCCATCGCCACGGCAGCGACGCCGATGTCCTGGTAAATCTGCCCCGGAATGCCCGGTGGCGTGCGGAACCGCAGCTTTCTGAAATCCGCCATCGAGTTGATCGGATTCTTGAACCAACCCAGCGCTTCCGGGCCCACCGGCTGCAGCATGAAGCCCTTCACGTTGACCTTCATTTCCTTCCACAGCTCGTCGTAAAGCGCTTGACCGCCGCCGTACATGTACCAGGACAGCCAAGCGAAGTTGTCCATGCCGACGCCCGATCCGGCGGCCGGCGAGCCGAACAGCATCGCCGCGGGGTGCTTGCCGGACCAGTAGTGCGTCCAGGCGAACCCTGCTTCGACCAGTCCCTTGTCCACGGCGTCAAGCGTGTCGTTCACCGCGACCACCGCACCCGCGGGCAGGATCTCGAAGGTCACGGTCTTATTGGTGAGGTCTTCGACGTCCTTGGCAAAGTCCTTCAGCAACACCACCTCGTCGGCGGTCGTCGGGATGACCGACTGGATGCGGATCTTGACGGCCTTACCCTGTGCGAACGCCGCCAACGGCGCGAGCAGGGCACCTGCGGTCAGCGCAACCATAGTTTTCTTCAGCCAGCTAGACATGTGATTCCCCTCCTGTTTGCGGCAAGGGCGCATGGGAGCCCCTGACCTGACGCGAAAAAAAGCTCCGGCGGAAGGCTCTCCGCGGAAGCGCCGCCCATCCATTCTTGAAAGCGTTTTCAAGAAACTATATCTCCCATTTCTGAGAGTCAATATGCGCTGCAGCAATGTATTTTTCACAAGCGCTTTCAGTGTTACATTTCAAAGCCATGGAGGCACGCAAGCCCAACCCCAAGCTCGCCGATGTGGCACGCGCGGCCGGCGTCTCGCTCGCGACCGCCTCGCGCGCGCTTTCAGACCGGGCGATCGTGCGTGCGCCGACGCGCGAGCGCGTGCGCAATGCCGCGCTCATGCTCGGCTACGTTCCGCACGGTGCCGCGCGCGCGCTCGCCACGCGGCGCTCGCGCACCATCGGCGCGGTCTTCCCGCCGATCGACAATCCGATCTTCGCTGCCGCCACTCAAGCGATCGCGCGCGAGCTCGGGCGCTCGGGCTACACGCTGCTGCTGGCGACGCACGAGTACGATCCGCGCGCCGAGCTCGCGGTCACTCGGGCGCTGATCGAGCGGGGCGTCGACGGTCTGGTGCTCGTCGGCACCGACCACGATCCTGAGCTGCAGCGCATGGTGGCCCAGGCCGGCGTGCCGTGCGAGCTCACCTGGTCGATCGACCAGACCGGCTACCATCATTGCGTCGGCATCTCGCACCGGCGAGCGTCGATCCGGATGACCCAGCACCTGCTCGATCTCGGCCACCGCGAGTTTGCCGTCATCGCGGGGCTTACCGCGCATAACGACCGGGCGCGCGAGCGCCTCGCCGGCGTGCGCGACGCGCTCGCCGCAAGAGGCCTCGATCTGCCCGACGAGCGAGTGATCGAAGCCGACTTTAACGTCCCCCAGGGCGCGCGCGCCTGCAACGAGCTGCTCGATCGTGCGCCGGGATTCACTGCGCTCGTCTGCGGCAACGACATCCAGGCGGTTGGTGCGCTGAATGCCTGCGCGCGCCGTGGCGTGCGCGTGCCGCAGGCGCTTTCCATCGCCGGGTTCGACGACATCGACATGGCCGCAGAGGTCACGCCCGCCCTCACCACGCTGCGTCTGCCCGTCGCCGACATTGGCCGCATCGCCGCCGAGCGCCTGCTGCGGCGGCTCTCCGGCACGAGCGTTTCGCGCGTCGCGGAAGTGCCCTACGAGGTCGTGGTACGCAAGAGCACGGGCCCGGTGCCGACATGACCGACGCCGATCCCGTTTGATGAACCGACGCGACCGAGCCGCGTGCCCGGCGCGTCTACCCAAGGGCCAAGAGCCATGAAGCAGACAAAACCGATCGAATGGCAGCTCTCCGGCAAGGTGGCGCTTGTCACCGGCGCCGCGCGCGGCATCGGCGCGGCAATTGCGTCGGCCCTCGCTGCGCAAGGCTGCACCGTCTTCGCCGCCGATGTCGACGAGAAGGGCGTCAAGGCGCTCGCCGGGCAGTCCAATGGCAGCGTCGCCGCGATGCGTCTCGATGTGTGCGATCGGGCGGGGGTCGCATCGGCGATCGCATCGGTCCGTGGCGCGCATGGCGGGCTGGACGTCCTCGTCAACAACGCGGGGCTCCTTACGCGCGGAAGCTTCGATGCGACCACGGGCGAGGACTGGGACCGGCTGGTCGGCGTCAACGTCACGGGTATCTTCAATTGCGTGCAAGCCGCCGTGCCGGCGATGCGGGGGCGCGAAGGCGCTTCGATCATCAATATCGCGTCGGTGTCGGCGTACAAGGGCGGCGGCGCAATGGGCAATGTGTGGTACGGCGCTACCAAGGCCGCCGTCGTCGCGATCACCATGGGCCTTGGCCGCGAGCTCGGGCCAGAAGGCGTTCGCGTCAACGCGATCGCTCCGGCGGTGATCGCCACCGACATGGTGCGTGCGCATCTCGACCCGGAAACGCAGGGTCGCGTCACGGCGCGCATTCCGCTCGGCCGGCTGGCGACCGAGGCGGATATCGCGAACGCGACGCTTTTTCTCGCCTCCCAGGCGGCCTCATTCGTGACCGGCGAGACGCTGACCGTCGATGGCGGGTTCCTGCGCACCTGAGCGATGGCTTATGCCTGTAGCGGCGCACCATGAGCGTCGGCGACGTCGGTTCCTTGCGCTGTACCGCGAGGGCAAACGCCAGCCCGTGATCACCGCGCGCGATCCGCGGGAGCGCTTTGCCGAAACCGCGGCGCGATTCGAGTCGCGCCCGGTGCAGGGCAAAATCGTGCTTCCACTCTGACAGGAGAATCCGCATGCTGGCCGCACAACTTTCCGCCTTCGGTCAACCCGACAAGGTGATCGAGCTCGTCGATCTGCCCGACCCCGGCGAGCCGGGACCGGGCGAAGTGCTGGTCGCCACCGAGTTCGTGCCGATAAATCCGGCCGATCTGCTCAATCTCGAGGGGCTCTACGGCGCCACGCCACCGAAGCTGCCGCTCACGCCCGGTGCCGAAGGCGTCGGGCGCATCACCAAGGTGGGCGCGGGCGTCAGCCACGTGAAGCCCGGCGATCGCGTCATCGTGCCGGCGATCGGCACCTGGCGTTCGCTCACCAAGGCTCCGGCGAAAAGCGTGTTCGCGCTGCCCACGGGCGTCGATCCGCGCCAGCTCGCGATGCTGCGCGTCAATCCGCCGACCGCGTACCTGATGCTGCACGAGATCGTGCCGCCGCAAGCCGGCCACTGGGTCATCCAGAACGCCGCCAATTCGGGGGTCGGTCATTGCCTGATCCGCCTGGCGCGCAAAGCGGGCGTGAAAACCGTGAACGTGGTGCGGCGCGAAGCACTGATCGCGCCGATGCAAGCCTACGGCGCCGACGTGGTGCTGGTCGACGGTCTGGACCTGGATACGCGGGTACGCGCCGCGATCGGCGAGGGCAAGCTCGAGCTCGCGATCGACGCGGTCGGCGGCGCCGCCACGCTGCGCCTCGGACGCTGCGTGGCCGACGGCGGCACGGTGGTCAACTATGGGCTGCTCAGCGGCGAGCCCTGCAAGCTCGATGCGCGCGAGCTCGTGTTTCGCGACGTGCGCCTGCGCGGCTTCTGGCTGCGGCGCTGGTTCATGGAAACGCCGCCCGAGCAGATCGCCGCGCGCTACCGCGAGCTCGCGGGGCTGCTCGCCGACGGCACGCTCGCGGTCGAAGTGGAGGCGGTCTACCCGGTGCGCAAGATCAAGGAAGCGCTGGCGCACGCCGCGCGTCCGGGGCGCTCCGGCAAGATCCTGATCTCCTTCGAAGACGCGTAATTCGCCGCTGGGCGACTTTGTTCGCCCGGCGGTTCCAAGCTACCGGGAGCGCCTGGAGGCGTGCACGACCAGACCCGCCGCGCATAGCAGGAGCCCGAGCGTGCCTGCGACGTCGACCGTCGCGATCTGGTTGCGCCATTCCTCGTCGAAGAAGCGCCCGACGTAAGGTCGCAGCGTGAACACGCCGTAGAGCTGCGCGCCGAGAAAGAGCACGGCACCGGCCACGATACACAGCGCGCCGAACCGGGGGGCCGATCCCCGCAGCAGCAACATACCGCCAAGCAGAAAGATCAGCGCCACAACCGGCCCGATCACCAATCCCAAGTTGTCAATCATGGTCGCTCCTGTCGCGAGGCGGGCGCCGTTGCGCCCGGCGGTGCAAGGTTACTCCCATCCGGATAAACGTTGCCGCGAGCGCCCCGGCCATCGTCAGGCGACTTTTTTCGGGCGGGCGCCTTCTGCGAGCAGGCCCGCGGCGAGCAGCGCCTGGCGGATGCGCTCGATCTCGGCGCTGGGCAGCTTCACCAGCGGCGGGCGCACCACCGCGCGCGGCAGCTTGCCAAGCAGCACCAGCGCCTCCTTCATGCGGTTGTGCATGTCGACCCAGGGTTCGCTGTAGAAGACCTCCGCGGTCGGCCAGACGCGGTCGTTCAGCTGCTGCGCCCGGGCGAGGTCCTTTGCCTGCACCGCGCGCCAGAGCTGCGCCTGCAGATCGGCGATCACCGAGCCGCTGCCCGAGAGCAGCCCGTTGCAGCCGAGCGCGAGCGAGCTCATCAGCCAGGCGCTGTGCGTGGTGAGCACGTTCACCGCGGGTTTGCGCGATTGCAGCACGCGGATCTGGCGCTCGTGCAGCTGCGGATTCGCGCTCCAGTCCTTGATGGCGCGCACGGCAGGAACCGCTTCGATGATCCTGAGCAGCGTGGTGAGCGGATAACCCTGACCGCCCGCGAGGGGATACTGGAAAATGATCAGCGGCAGGTCGCTCGCGTCCGCGATGCGCCGAAAATGCTCGACCGCCATCTCCGGGCGCTGACCGAAGGTGAAGATGCCCGAGGGAAAGACCAGGAGCGCCGAGGCGCCCTCGTCCTGCGCCAGCTTCGCCAGGC
>JBFKUL010000079.1:0-11221 GCA_041635755.1 Burkholderiales bacterium
GCTTCGGCGTAGGCGTCCATCGAGCCGTGGTAGTCGAGGTGGTCGTGCGACAGGTTGGTGAACAGCGCGCAGTCGAAGGCGACGCCGTTCACCCGCCCCTGCACCAGGGCATGGGATGAGACCTCCATGGCCACCGCGCGGGCGCCCTTGACGCGCAGCTCGGCGAGCAACGCGTGCAATTCGAGCGCGCCGGGCGTGGTGTTGGCGAGCGTGGCGAATCGGGCCTGCGCATCCGGAAAACCCGCGCCAAGCGTACCGATCACTGCGGCCTTGTCGCCTTGCGCGCCGAGCAGCGTCGCGAGCCATTGCGTGCACGAGGTCTTGCCGTTGGTGCCGGTCACGCCGCACACCCACATTGCCTCGGAGGGGCGGCCGTAGAAGACGTTCGCGAGGTCGCCCGCGTGCTCGCGCAAGCCTTTCACCGGCGCATGCGGAACGCGCCAGTCGGCGTGCCACTGGAAACCGTCGGACTCCCAAACCACGGCGGCGCATCCGCGCCGCAGCGCATCGGCGATGTGCGCGCGGCCATCCGCCGCCGCGCCCGGATAGGCGAAGAACGCCACGCCCGGCGCGCAGACGCGGCTGTCCGCAGCCAGCCGCTCGATCATTGCGCCTTGGGCGGCAAGACGTTCGAAGACGTGCAATCCTGAGGATCCCACCGTTGCGTCCAGCAGCCGTTCACTCGCCAAACCGTCGCGACGAGCGCCAGGACGAGCTCGCGCATCAGGTGCTCTCCCTTGCATCGTCGCCTTCGCCCGGCAGCTCGATCGGCACCAGCGGCGCGTCGTGCGGCACCCCAAGCAGGCGCAGTGCGCCCTGGGTCACTTGGGCAAAGAGCGGCGCTGCGACCGCGCCGCCGAAGTACTGGCCGGCCGAGGGCTCGTCGAGCATCACCGCCACCACCAGGCGCGGCGCCGAGGCGGGCGCCAGGCCGACAAACGACGAGATGTACTTGTTGGGCGCGTAGCCGCCGTTCTCCTGCTTGTGCGCCGTGGCGGTCTTGCCTGCGACGCGCCAGCCCATGATGCGAGCGCGCGCTCCGGTGCCGCCGGGCTGCACCGCGAGCTCGAGCATGTCGCGCACCGCGCGCGCGGTCTCCGCCGACATCACCGGCGTGCCCGCCGCGTGCGCCGGCGATTTCAGCAACGTCAGCGGCACCAGCTCGCCGTCGCGCGCGAACACGCTGTAGGCGCGCGCCAGCTGGATCAGGCTCACCGACAGGCCATGGCCGTAGGCCATCGTGGCCTGCTCGATCGGCCGCCAGGTCGTGTACGGGCGCACCTTGCCGCTCGCCTCGCCTGGAAAGCCGAGTTGCGGCGCCGCGCCCAGGCCGAGGCGCGAAAAGAGCTCCCAAAGCTGCTCGCGCGGCAGGCCGAGCGCGATCTTGGCCACGCCCACGTTGGACGACTTCTGCACCACCTGCGCAACGCTTAGCGCGGGCTCCGGGTGCGCGTCGTGGATCGTGTAGTTGGCGATCGTCAGCTTGCCGTTCGCGGTGGGAATCACCGTGCGCGGCGTCACCCGACCAAGCTCGAGCGCGAGCGCCACCGTGAACGGCTTCATCGTCGAGCCAGGCTCGAAGATGTCGGTGACGACGCGGTTGCGCAGCTGCGCGCCGCTCAGGTTGGTGCGGTTGTTGGGGTTGTACGAGGGGGCGTTGGCGAGCGCCAGCACCTCACCGGAGCGCACGTCGAGAACTACGAGCGCGCCCGCCTTCGCCTTGTGCTGCGCGACGGCCGCCGCAAGTGCGCTATGGGCGAGGCTCTGGATCTTGCTGTCAATCGACAGCGTCAGGTCGCGCCCGTCCTGCGCGCGACGGATCGATTCGACGTCCTCGACGATGTGCCCGAGACGGTCCTTGATGACGCGCCGGCTGCCCGGCTTGCCGCCGAGGCTCGACTGGTGGGCAAGCTCGATGCCCTCTTGCCCGGTATCGTCGACGCCGGTAAAGCCGATGACGTGCGCGGTCACTTCGCCGCCGGGGTAGTAGCGACGGAACTCGCGGCTCTGGTATAGGCCGGCGATGCCGAGCGACTCGACGCGCTCCGCGGTCTCCGGCGGCAGTTGCCGCTTGAGGTAGACGAAGTCGCGCTCGCGTTCGGCCAGCTTGCGCGAGACTTCTCGCGTGTCGAGATCGAGCAGCTTCGCGAGCTTGCGCACTTGGGCGCCGCTCGCCTCGACGTCACCCGGGATCGCCCAGACGGATTTCACCGGCGTCGAGACGGCGAGCGCCTCGCCGCTGCGGTCGAGTACCCGTCCGCGCGTCGCCGGCACTTCGAGCACCCGCGAATAGCGCGCCTCACCCTTTTCTTGCAGGAACTCGGTCTTCATCGCCTGCAGGTAGACGGAGCGGGCGACCAGCACCGCGAAGGCCGCGAGAAACGCCGCCAGCACGAAGCGCGCGCGCCACACCGGTAACCGTACGATGTTCTGCGCCACGGCCATGCTCACCGCGCGCCCCCGGCCGCGGGCGCCGTCGCGCGCTCGACCACGCGCACACGCCGCGGGTCGGGCACGCGCATGCCGAACGTGCCCGCCGCGATCTTCTCGACGCGTGAATGCAGGCCCCAGGTGCTCGCCTCGAGCTGCAGCTGACCGAATTCGACGTCGAGCTCGCGCGCACGCATTTGCTCGCGCTCAAGCTCGGTGAACAGTTTTCGCGCCTTGTGCTGTGAAGTGACGAGCCCGAGCGCGCAAGCGATGAGAACCAGGAGGAGGAGGAGGTTCAGCTTCGCCACGCGTCGGGCTCGATTCGGTTGAACATTTTCGGATCAATGGATGCTGCGGTGCGCTCGGCGACCCGCAGCAGGGCGCTGCGCGCGCGCGGATTGGCGGCGACTTCGGCGCTCGAGGCGCGCTGCGCGCGCCCCACCAGCCTAAGCGGCGAAGGTGGCAATTCGCTGGCACGCAGCGGCAGATCCCGAGGCAGATCGGGCTTCGAGGCGGCCGAGAAGAAGCGCTTGACGATGCGATCCTCGAGCGAATGAAAGCTGATCACTGCGAGGCGTCCACCCGTCTCCAGCCGCTCGAGCGCCTGAGGCAGCATCAACGACACTTCCTCAAGCTCGAGATTGACGAGAATCCGTAGAGCTTGAAAGGTGCGCGTCGCCGGGTCCTGGCCAGCTTCCCGTGTGCGGACCGCCGCAGCCACGATTTCGGCAAGTTGCTGGGTGCTGCGGATGGGTTCGCGGCCGCGAGCAGCAACAATCGCCTTTGCAATCTGTTTAGCAAACCGTTCTTCCCCATAGCCCCCTATCGCCTCCCTGATATCCGGCTCCGCCGCCGTGGCCAGCCACTCCGCCGCCGAGACGCCGTGCGTGGGATCCATGCGCATGTCGAGCGGCCCGTCGGCGCGAAACGAGAAGCCGCGCGCTGGGTCGTCGAGCTGCGGCGAGGACACGCCCAGGTCGAACAGCAATCCGTTGGTTCTTCTGGCGTTGCAGCGCTCGAGCACGGCCGAAAGCTCGCTGATGCGCGCATGCACGATGGAGAATCTCGGGTCGCGAATGGCGCCGGCGGCCGCGACCGCCTCGGGATCGCGGTCGATCGCAATCAGCCGGCCTCGCGGCCCGAGCCGCTCGAGAATGGCCCGGCTGTGGCCGCCGCGGCCGAAGGTGCCATCGACATAGATCCCGTCCGCGCGAATGGCGAGCGCCTCGAGCGCCTCGGCGACGAGGACGGCGCGGTGCGGTCGGGACGTCGCGCGCATCGGCAGCGCCATCGCTCACAGCGAAAAATCCTCCATCCCCGGAGGCGGTGTGCCCGAACCGGCGAGCGAATGCGCGAGCTTGGCCGACCACACGCCGCTGTCCCAGAGCTCGAAGTACCCGCCCTGGCCGACCATCATCACTTCGCGCTCGAGCTTCGCGTGCATGCGCAGCGCCGCCGAAAGCAGGATGCGGCCCGAGCCGTCGGGCGCGACGTGTTCCTCGAACCCCAACAGCAGGCGCTTCCACCAGCTCGCCTGCGGATGAAGGCTCGGAAAGGTCTCGACGCGACTGCGCACCGGCTCCCAGCCGCTTTCGGGATACATCAGCACGCAGCCTTCGGGATGCGCCGTGAGCACCAGCGACTTGCCGCCGTCGAGTACCGCTTCGCGATGCCGAGTCGGAATGGCGAGCCGGCCCTTGGCGTCGAGCGTGATGACCGTTGCGCCGTGAAATGTCCCGCCCATCCCCGTTTTTCCCTGGCAGTCGCCGAGGGGGTGCCCTCACCTCCCCCGTTCACCACTTTTTTCTACCTTTTCCCACTCTAAGTGAAAGAAAGGGGACTGGTCAAGCGCCTGGGAGGTAATTTTTCTCAGTGGGACAAAGACTTAGCTTGTCTTTCGAATAACAATTCTTCATAGAATATTCTAAGAAATATCAAAGACTTAAAAATCTGATTGAATGTCAGGTCTTAGAAGTCGGCGAAGGGCGACAGTGCCACTGTGTCGCTGCGCCCGCTGCGCCTTCCGCGGCTAGGCCGGGTGTGCGCGCCGCGCGTGCTAGATTCTTCGCGGCGCGGCGCGTTTTGCCTTGAGCGCTCGGCTGCTTCAGCAAACCGAATCGTCCCCATGCTTCGACCGCTTGAGGTCCTGCGCACCTACCCCGCTCACGACGGCACCCTCGCCGGCTTGCTCGCCAGCCGCGCGGCGCGAGATCCCGCACGCACGTTGCTCCTTTTCGGGGGCCGCGAGACCAGTTACGCCGAATTTGCGCAGCGCGTCGAGCGCGCGGCACGCGCGCTCATGGCTCGCGGCATTGGGCGCGGCGCGCACGTCGGCGTCATGGCGAGCAATAGCGCGGACTACGTGGTACTGCTCTTCGCGCTCGCACGCTTGGGCGCGATCATGGTGCCGGTGAACCCGGATTTCGGCGTCGACGAGGCGGGCTACATCCTGCGCCACGCCGGCGTGGTGGCGGTCGCGACGGTCCCGGCGGTGATCGAAGTCGCACGCGAAGCCACTCGCTCACTTTCGCCCAAGCCCTGGTTCATGCTGCTTGATGGCGCATCCGGCGAGTTGCCGCGCTTCGAGGACCTGATTGCGCAGGCGCCGGCGACGCCTTTGCCGCCATCGCCCGCAAGCGACGCCACGTGTCTCACCCTGTACACGTCGGGTACGACCGGATTTCCCAAGGGCGTGATGCACAGCCAGCGCAACTTCGTGCTCGCAGGCGAAGGCTTTGTCGCCCGTATGCACCTGCAGCCCGACGACCGCCTGATGTGCGTGCTGCCGATGTTCCACATCAACGCGCTGTTCTACTCGATCGCCGGCACGCTGGCCGCCGGGGCAAGCCTGGTGCTGGTGCCGAGGTTCTCCGCTACGCAGTTCTGGAAGATCGCCGGCGACACCGGCGCGACGCAGGTCAACATCATTGCTGCCGTCGGCAACATCCTTGCGCGTCGCCCCAGAAGCGAATTCGATCCACGACACCGACTGCGCGTGGTTTATGGCGCGCCGTTTTCACCCGATCTGGAGCGCACCTTCCGCGAGGAATTCGGCGTACCGGTGCTGATCGAGGGTTACGGCATGACGGAGATCCCCGGCGCCTGCAACAATCCGTTTGACGGCGAGAAACGTCCGAACAGCATGGGCAAGGCGGCGCAGCATCCGGACCCGGCGGTCAAGTTCAGCGAACTGCGCGTCGTCGACGACCATGGCCGCGACCTGCCCGAGGGCATCGAGGGTGAGCTGTGGGTGCGCACCCCGATCCTGATGCAGGGCTACTACAAGGATCCCGAGCAGACCGCGGCGGCGATGCACGACGGTTGGTTCGCCACCGGCGACCTGGTGCGCCGCGATGCCGACGACTACTACTACTTTGTCGCGCGCAAGAAGGACATCATCCGCAAGCGGGGCGAGAACATCTCCGGCGCCGAGATCGACCGCGTCGTGAGCGACCATCCCGGGGTGGTGCAGTGCGCGGCGATCCCGGTACCCGATGCGCTCGGCGAGGACGAGATCCTGGTGGCCGTGATCCGCAAGCCCGGCGCCACTGTCAGCGCCAGGGACATCGCAGAGTGGTGCCGGCAGCGCCTCACCGCAATCAAGGTGCCGCGTTACGTCACGTTCGTCGACGCGCTGCCGCAGACCGCTACGCACCGCGTGGCGAAGTTCAAGCTGAGAGGCGACAAGGCGCTGCGCGAGCAGGCCATCGACCTCGCGCGTGGTTAGCGGCCGCGTGCGGCCTCGTCGAGGGCGGCCCGCGCCACCCCGACTTTCTCGGCCGCGGCCTGGATCTCCTTCCAGGTGATCGCGTCGATCGCAATACCGTCCTTCTCGCGCTTGGCGCGGGTCTCTCGCTCCGGGTCTCCGGCGATGCGAACCCGATCGATTCCCTTGGCCGGCGGCGATTTCTTGACCCAGGAGACGAACTCGGCCGCCTCGCGCGCGAAGACCTGCGCGGTGCCGAGCTTGTGCGGATCGATCAGGATCGAGAGCATGCCGTTCAGAACGCGCTTCTTGGAGCGATCCTCCGTGTGCCAGGTGCCGCCGCCGGAAAGCGCGCCCCCGAGCAACTCGCTGACCACCGCGAGCCCATAGCCCTTGTGCAGGCCGAAAGTGGTAAGGGCGCCAAAGGGCTCGATCACGCCGAAACGCGCCTCGGTCGTCGGGTTTCCCTTGTCGTCGATGAGCAGGCCCGGTGCCACTTTCTCGCCTTTGTTGTGCGCCACCCGCACCTTGCCTTGCGCCACGCCGCTGGTCGCCATGTCGAGAATCATCGGCGGCTGGTCCGCGAGCGGGATGCCGATGCACACGGGATTGGTGCCGAAGCGCGCGTCGGTGCCGCCGAAGGGCGCGACAATCGAGCGCGAGATCACGTTGACAAAGCTGAGCGACACCAGGCCCTGCGCCACCGCCTGCTCGGCCCATTGCCCGATGCGGCACAAGTGATGCGAGTTGGCGAGCGCCATGACGGCCACGCCGTGCCGCTTCGCGCGCTCGATCGCCATGTCGGTCGCCTCCAGCCCGATGACCTGTCCGTACCCCGCCTGGCCGTCGAGCGCAAGCAATGCGCCGCCGTCGAACTTCATTTGAGGGTGGCGGTTGGGCTGCAGGCCCCCTTCCTTCAGCGACTCGATATAGCGCGGAATCATACCGACGCCATGCGAATCGTGGCCCGTGAGATTGGCCATGACCAGGTTTTCGGCCACGAGCCCAGCCTCGCGTGGCTCGCTGCCGCCTGCCGCAACGATCGTCTCGATCGCGCGACGCAGCGCAAGGGCATGGAAAACGTGGCTGTCGGCCATGGCGCTCACCGGGCTTTTCGATTTCGGAGCCGGCGAGTTTACCCTGTGGACCCGCGCCCGCTGCGCCGCGTTTTACAATCCAGTGCCTTCCCACCGATTCCCACGGAGAAACCGGCGTGAGCAAGAAACCCGAGAACCTGCGCAGCCACCGCTGGTACGGCGCCAAGGACCTGCGCGCATTCGGCCACCGCTCGCGCACCGCGCAGATGGGCTACGACCGCAGCGACTATGCCGGCAAGCCCGTGATCGCCATCATCAACACCTGGTCGGACATCAATCCCTGCCACACGCACTTCAAGAACCGCGTCGAGGAGATCAAGCGCGGCATCTGGCAGGCCGGCGGCTTTCCGGTAGAGATGCCCGCGATGTCGCTCGCGGAGCCGATGCAGAAGCCCACCACCATGATGTACCGGAACTTCCTCGCCATGGAAACCGAGGAGTTGCTGCGCTCCTATCCGGCCGACGGTTGCGTGCTGATGGGCGGCTGCGACAAAACCACCCCGGCACTGATCATGGGCGCAACGAGCATGAATCTACCGGCGATCTACCTGCCGGCGGGGCCAATGCTCCGGGGCCACTGGCGCGAAAGCACGCTCGGCTCGGGATCGGACACCTGGAAATACTGGGACGAACTGCGCGCCGGCAGGATCAGCGAGCGCGACTGGCAGGAGATCGAGGACGGCATCGCGCGATCGCCCGGCACCTGCATGACGATGGGCACCGCGGCCACCATGATGTCGATCGCCGAGAGCCTCGGCCTCACGCTGCCGGGGGCTGCGTCGATCCCGGCGCCCGATTCCAACCACTCGAAACTGGCAAGCCTCAGCGGCAAGCGCGTCGTCGAGATGGTCTGGGAAGATCTCAAGCCGCGCGACCTGCTCACCAAGGAGGCGTTCGACAACGCGATCGTCACGTTGATGGCGCTGGGCGGCTCCACCAACGCGATCGTGCACCTGGTGGCGATGGCGGGCCGTGCCGGGGTCAAGTTGCCGCTCGAGCGCTTCAACGAGCTCTCGGCAAAGACGCCGGTGCTCGCCAACATCCGCCCCTCGGGTACCCGCTATCTGATGGAGGACTTCTACTACGCGGGCGGCTTGCGCGCCCTGCTGGGCGAGCTACGCGACCTGCTCGTGCTCGGCTGCAGGACGGTCAACGGCCGCACCCTCGGCGAGAACCTGGAAAATGCGCGCATCTTCGACGACGACGTGATCCGACGGCGCGCCAATCCGCTCAAGGCCGCGGGCGGCATTGTGGTGCTCAAAGGGAACCTGGCGCCGAACGGCGCGGTGATCAAGGCGAGTGCGGCGAGCCCAAAGTTGCTCAAGCACACCGGGCGTGCGGTGGTATTCGAGGACTACAACGACATGGCCGCCCGGATCGACCGCGACGATCTAGAGGTCGACGCGGATTCGGTGCTCGTGCTGCGCAACGCGGGGCCCCTGGGAGGCCCAGGGTTTCCCGAGTGGGGGATGCTGCCGGTGCCGAAAAAGCTGCTCAAGCAAGGCGTGCGCGACATGGTACGTGTGTCCGATGCGCGCATGAGCGGCACGAGCTACGGCACCTGCGTGCTGCACGTCGCGCCCGAGTCGTTCGTCGGCGGCACGCTCGCGCTGGTTCGAGCGGGCGATCCGATCGAGCTCGACGTCGAGCGCCGCGCGCTGAATCTGAAGGTCCCGGACGACGAGCTCGCCCGGCGGCGCGCCGCGTGGAAGCCGCCGCCGCGCAAGTACGAGCGAAGCTACGGTGCGATCTTTTCCCAGCACGTCAATCAGGCCGACCAGGGCTGCGATTTCGATTTCCTCGAGGGCACCACGGCGGTCGCGGAACCCGAAATCCACTGAGTCGGGCAGCGAGCGGCGCTACGATTCGCCGCTGCGTCCGGCGCCGCGGCGGATCGGGCTCAGGCCGAAGCGCAGGTTCTCGACGTCGAAGCGACTCCGGTCACCGCCGAGATCGCAGGGGAGGCGCTCATCGTCCCGAGAAAACAGGAGAGGTGCAGTAAGTGCGGTCGAAGGCCGAGCGGTTCTCTCTCTCCAACAGTTCGGGCCCGGACGGGTCTAGACCAAACGCACCCCGACGTCATTTAGCCTCTGTTTCTCGGAGATGTCGCGATTGCGAAACTCTGCCTGATCCTGCGGATGGCTGAAGTAGTTGCCGATGACGCTCGGCACGCTTCGGAGTTTTCTTTGGTTCTTCAAAAGGAGCTGCCACCAGGCGCCGTCGCCGATGACGCGGATCAAGGTGCCATCACCGAATTGGTGCGGATATCTGCCGAGGCTTTGGTGCAGCAAGGTGCGCCACATGCATGCGGGACCGAGCGTGTGGCGCGAGCCCGTGCCGCTGCCGAGCCGTGTCAGTACTCCGGGTGACGGCGGCCAGGTCGGCACGTAGGGTAAGTCAGTAGCCGGGAACGCCGGCACTACCGCATCCGTCTCCTTCTGCGTGTAGCAGATCTTCCAGTCGCCGCCGACCAGGTCATTTCCCTGATCAAGAACGTTCTCCAGGATCGCGACGGCGTCCGGAGCCAACCGGTCGTCAAGATTCAGATTCATCACATAGGGCGTACCCACAGCCGCAAGCGCCAAGTTCCAGGCTTGATAGATCGATAGCTTGTCGCGGCATGTCAGGGCACTGCCCCTCAATTCGGCCGGGGGCACGTCCCCGCCGTCGAAAACGTAAACCCGCTCGATCGGTCGGGTCTGCTGGTCCAGGTTTGCCGAGTGCCCTTCCAACAGCTCGAAGCGCCTCGGATCGCCGTGCCAGACCGCACAGAAGACCGTCGTTCGCGGCAACATCTGTACATGCTTCTTCTTATAGAGCTGATCGTACCCGCCGAAAGCGACCACGAGCTCGTAACCCTTCTCTGCCATGAAGGTCTCGATGCGCGTGTCGTTGTAGTTGTTCTCGATCGTGAAGAGCGAGATGTCGAATCTGTCGAAATCCAGGCCCTGAAGAATCTTCAGCTCCGAGCCCTCGGTGTCGATGGAGCAGTAATCGATCTTCGTGAGATTGTGATTGAGAAGTAGATTGCTGAAGGTGGTCACCGGCACGCGGATCACGTTCTTCTGCAAGGCAATGCGGTCGATGCGTTCGACATGACGCTGATCGTAGTTCTCGATCAGGCCGCTGAGCATCTTCGCGTCCACGCGCACGTCGACATCGAGCATGTCGCCGAAGCCATCGTAATCCGATACGCCACAGTTCACGCAGGTCGCGGTCCGGCGCGCCTTGAGCTTCTCAAACTCCGTCGGCAACGGCTCCACGCACAGGCCGGTCCAACCCAGGTTCTGCTCGAAGAACAGGGAATTCGAGAACGTCTGGCCGTCGTACGCCCCGATATCAACGAAGGTGCCGTTGCGCTTGCCGAGGAAGAAGCGCTCGAAGAGGAACTGATCCTGGCCGACCTGAGAATGGAACTGCATCACTAGGGTCCGAAAAGCGATAGGTGAATGAATCCTGCTGCCGACCACCTTCGCGAGATCCGCGCGCGCCGGCGCAGGTAGCGCGTTTGGCAGTGCATCCAAGTGCGCCTGATTGCGTTCTAGGCCTCGGTGCAATATCGAGCGGGTTGCCGGTCGACTGCCGGGCAATTTACCGTTGCGGGCGGGACATGGCAAGGTCGCGCGCGCTCCGCGACGCCGAAAAGGATTCAGTGTGGGAAATGCCGGACGATGCGGGAAGTGGGGTGGTCGCGGAATAGTTTCGGCTGACGCTGCGCTAGTCCCCGGACCACCGGGTGGCGGCAGGCGCCTTTTCGGTATATTGGAGTTACCTGCGATCGACCCATTCTCGAATGATCTCCGCTCTAATGCCAGCGCCGCTCGTTGAATTCGAGCACGCGCGGCGAATCCCGCCACGCCGCGATACAGGAGCTCGATTGGCCCGAACCGAGCACGCTGTTCTGCGCCACCCTGGTTCATCTGCCGCGCCATGCCGATCACCACTTTGCGCCCACGCGGTCCCACCAGGCGCTGCAGCCGCGCGCCAA
>JBFKUL010000080.1:0-11194 GCA_041635755.1 Burkholderiales bacterium
CGTCCGCCATGCAATGCGCCGTGTGAGCCGACGACAAGGATGCGACCTGCGTCCTCGGGGATCACCTTGCCGACCGAATCGAGCGCCCAAGCTTCCCGTGCTCCGACGCGCGCCAGGAAGTAGCGCCCCTCCGCGTACGGTGGCGGCGCAGCGCGCGGCGCCCGCGCCGCCGTGAGCCGCACAGCCGCGTCCCGGCAGGACTGCCCAGGCACTACGCCAAGCGCCAAGGCCGACGCGTTCGCATGGCTGATGACGCCGTGCGCAAGCATGTGCGCCCCGCTGCCGATGCGCGCGCTGGCGTGCGCGACGGTTGCAGCGGCGATGCCGAGCGCGTCGAGATAATCGAGCGAAGCGATGCCGGCCGCGTCCTTTCCTACCCCCGCGTCGTTCAGTATCACGGCGCAAACGCCCGTCCGCGCCGCCAAATAGCCGGCAATCACGCCGCCGTGCGAACCGGCGACCAGCACCGCATCGCGCACCTCGGCTCCGATCTCGGTGACGCTGTCCGCCGTCAGAATCGGGCGCATCGACACCTCGGCGACGATCTCACGCTGCCTGCTCTGCGAGCTCGCGTAGCGCCGCGAGGATCGAGGACGCGCCGACGCGCGCCTGGTCTTCGAGCGGCTTGGAGTAGCCCACGGGGATGCGCGGCGCGCCGATGCGCCTTACCTTTGCGCCGACGTGCTCGGCGATCGACGCGGCGATTTCGGCGCCGAATCCGGCGACCTGCACCGCCTCGTGCGCAATCAGCGCGCGTCCTGTCTTTGCGCTTGAGGCAAACACCTTGTCGCGATCCCAGGGCCAGAGGGTGCGCAGGTCGATGACCTCCACTTCGAGGCCTTGCGCCGCGGCCAGCACGGCCGCCTCGAGCGCGGGCGCGACCGTGCTCGACCAGGTCACCAGCGTGACATCGCGACCATCGCGGAGAACCCGCGCCTTGCCGAGCGCCTCACCCGAGCCCGGCTCGACCTCACCTTCGCTTGCCCAGAGTTCCTTGTGCTCCATGTAGACCACCGGGTCCCCGCAAGCGATCGACGCGGCCAGCAGCGAGTAGTTGTCCTGTACGCTCGAGGGCGTGACGACGACAAGCCCCGGGATATGGGCAAACCACGCTTCGAGACTCTGCGAGTGCTGTGCGGCCGAGCCGCCCCAAAGCCCGATCGGCATTCGCGCCACCATCGGCACGCCACGCTGCCCGCCGAACATGTAACGCGCCTTCGCGGCCTGGTTGATCAGCTCGTCCATCGCGCACAACGCGAAATCGATCAGCCGCATCTCGACCACCGGCCGCAGCCCGGCAAGCGCCATGCCCACTGCCGCGCCCATGATGGTCGCCTCGGAAATCGGAGTGTCGATCACGCGCGCCGCGCCGAACTCTTCCTGCAGGCCGCGGTACTGACCGAACACGCCGCCGCGCCCAACGTCTTCGCCCAACACTACGACCCGCGCATCCGCACGCATGGCCTCGCGCAATGCGGCGCATGCGGCTTGCGCATAATTCAACCGCGCCATCGTCCGACCCCCACGTTCTGGATGTCGGTGAACGCGGCCTCTGCAGCCGGCCAAGCCGCGTCCGCAGCGTGCTGCACCGCGCGCGCTACCTCTTCCCGGGCTCCCGTGTCGATCGCATCGAGCGTCGCCTGTGCGGCTCCGGCCGCCCGCAAGCGGGTCGCGCACCGACGCAGCGGGTCCTGCTCGATCGCGCGATCGACCTCCGCCGCATCGCGGTAAGCCGCCGCATCGACCGAGACGTGGCCTTTGACGCGGTAGGTGATGGCGTGCAGCAACAACGGCCCAGCACCGTCGCGGATCTCGCTCACCAGGCGCGCGGCGGCCGCGTCGACCGCCTCGACGTCATTGCCGTCGACGCTCTCGCCCTCGACGCCGATCGCTTTGGAACGCGCTAGCGTTCCCTCGCCCGCGGTCATCGGCCCGCTCGCGGTCGTCGCCGACCAGCGATTGTCTTCGCATATGAAAAGCACAGACAGCGTGTGTATCCGGGCCCAGTTCAGCCCCTCCAGAAAGGGCCCGCGATTGATCGCGCCATCGCCGAAGAAGCACGCCACAAGCTCCCGGCCGCCCTGAATGCGGATCGCGTGCGCAGCGCCGACCGCGATCGGAATCCCCGCCGCAACCACGCCGTTCGCGCCAAGCATACCTATCGAGAAATCGGCAATGTGCATCGAGCCGCCCTTGCCGCCGTTGAAGCCCGTTGCGCGTCCGAACAGCTCCGCCATGGTGCGATCGATCGATGCGCCTTTGGCGATCGTGTGCCCATGTCCACGGTGCGTCGAAGTCAGCAAGTCGCCCGGCGCGAGATTGGCGCACACACCCGCGGCGACGGCCTCCTGACCGGTGGAAAGGTGCAGCGGCCCGCGCACCTTCGCTTCATCGCCAAGCGAGGCGCCGAACGCCGCAACCCCGCCGCGGGACGCCGCTTCGGCGGCGGTTTCGAAGGCGCGGATGCGCGCCATCGTACGGTACAGTGAAAGCAGTCGGTCTGACATTTCTCGCGGGGGGGGCCGATGCGCGGAAGGCGCGAGTGTAAGAGGCTCGCCCGAAGCGCGTCAAAGCCCCGAGGGCCGCGGTGCGCTCATCCTTGGCGCCTGGCGCTGTGGTGTCGCCCGCCGCGCCTGCGTCGTTTGACGTTGCGGTGCGTGAAACGCCAGCGCACGACGCTGCAGCACTGCAGCCGATACGTTAACCGAATCGACCCGTGATGTAGTCCTCGGTCTGCTTTTTCCTCGGCTTGATGAAGATCTCGTCGGTGACCCCATACTCGATCAGCTCGCCGAGGTACATGTAAGCGGTGAAGTCCGAGACGCGCGCCGCCTGCTGCATATTGTGCGTGACAATGACGATGGTGACCTTCTTCTTCAGGTCGTGGATCAGCTCCTCGATCGACCCGGTCGCGATCGGGTCGAGCGCCGAGGTGGGCTCATCGAACAGCAGCATCTCGGGATCGGTGGCGAGCGCGCGCGCGATGCACAGGCGCTGCTGCTGGCCGCCCGAGAGGTTGAACGCCGGTTCCTGGAGGCGGTCTTTGACTTCCTCCCAAAGCGCCGCGCTGCGCAGCGCCTCCTCTACCTTCTCGTTAAGCACGACGCGTCGCGACTCGCCGCGCACGCGCAGACCATAGGCCACGTTCTCATAGATCGACTTGGGAAACGGATTGGGCTTCTGGAATACCATGCTCACGCGCATGCGCACTTCGATCGGATCGACCGAGGGCGCCAGCACATTGACGTTGTCCGGATGCAGCCGGATCTCACCCTCGTAGCGATTTCCGGGATAGAGATCGTGCATGCGGTTGAAGCTGCGCAGGAAGGTCGACTTGCCGCAGCCCGACGGGCCGATCAGCGCGGTAACGCGCTTCTCGTACACCGGCATGTTGATGTGCTTCAACGCGTTGAAGTCCCCATAGTAGAAGCTCAGATCGATCACCTCGGCCTTGACGCCGGGCGGCGTCCCCTCCTGACCCGCTGCGCCTACCATTTGATGTTTTTCCTCAATCGGTACCGCAACCAGATTGCCAGCCCGTTCATTGCCAGCGTCATCAGCACCAGCACGAATCCGGCAGCTGCCGCGTTCTGGTGGAACGCGGCCTCCGGGCGCGAAGTCCAGTTGAACATCTGAATCGGCATAACCGTGAACGGCGACGTCAGCCACTCGAAGGACAGGAATGGCGGATCGGCCGAGACCGGCGCAGGGGGCAGAAACGCGATGAAGGTCAGCGCGCCGATCGTGATGAGCGGGGCCGTTTCGCCGATTGCGCGCGCCATACCGATGATCACTCCGGTCAGGATACCCGCCGACGAGTAGGGAATGATGTGGTCGCGGCACACTTGCCACTGGGTCGCACCGAGCGCGAACGCCCCTTCGCGCACGTTCTGCGGGATCGAGCGGATCGCCTCTCGCGTGGCGACAATCACCACCGGCAGGATCAGCAGCGCGAGCGTCAGGCCCGCGGATAGGATCGACTGCCCGAAGCCGAACTGGTAGACGAAGATGCCGAGCGCGAGCAGGCCGTAAACGATCGACGGCACGCCGGCGAGATTGGTGATATTGATCTCGATCACGTCGGTGATCCAGTTCTTCCTGGCGTAGACCTCGAGGTACAAGCCGCTCGCGACGCCTATGGGAACGGCAACGAACGCCGTAACCAGCATCACCAGCATCGAACCGACCCAGGCCGAGAGAATCCCCGCTTGCGCGGGACGGCGCGATGGAAACTGGGTGAAGAAATCCCAGCTCAGGCGCGGCAGGCCATTGAGCGCCATCTCGACGAACAGCGCGACAAAGGTCAGCACGCCGATCATGAGCGCGAGCACCCCGATCAGCAGGAACACCTTGTCCCAGCGCTTGTGCTGCGCGATAAGCGTGCGGATTTCCTGGAGGGTGCGCGCGTACGCCATCAGTAGGCCTCCCGGAAACGCTTGCGCAGCACGTGGCCAGCGACGTTGAAGGCCAGGGTGACGAGCATCAAGGTTAGGCCGGCGGCGAAAATCGTCTGGTAACCGACGGAGCCATGCGGCAGGTCACCGAGCGCCACCTGGACGATGTACGCGGTGATGGTGGCTGCCGGCTCGAGTGGATTGAACGTCAGATTGGGTTGCATGCCCGCAGCGACCGCCAGGATCATCGTCTCGCCGACGGCACGCGATACGCCCAGGATGTAGGCGGAAGCAATGCCCGAAAACGCGGCCGGCACCACCACTTTAGTTGCGGTCTGGAATCGTGTCGCGCCCATGGCGTAGGAGCCCTCGCGCAGGCTCATCGGCACTGCGCGCATGGCGTCCTCGGAGATCGAGCTGACGTAGGGGATGATCATGATGCCCATCACGATACCGGCCGCGAGCAGGTTGAAACCCGGCAACTCCGGATAGATCCGTTGCAGCAGCGGCGTGACGAACAGCAGCGCGAAGTAGCCGTAAACGATCGTCGGCACGCCGCCCAGCAGCTCGAGGAACGGCTTGGCAACCTCGCGCAACCGGAAAGGCGCAAACTCGGAAAGATAAATCGCAATGATGGTGCCGAGCGGAATCGCGATGGCCAGCGCGACCATCGAGCTAGTCAGTGTTCCCGACAGCAGCACCATGATGCCGAAGTGCGCGTCGTCGAACAGCGGCGTCCACTGGGTGTCGGTAAGGAAATCGACGATCGAGACGTGCTGAAAGAACGTCGCCGACTCCTTCACCAGGACGTACACGATGCCAACGGTGGTGACCACCGACACCAACGCCGCGAGCAACAACATCGCCTCGATCACGCGCTCGCGCACGATGCGCGAACGACGCCGCGCAAGTCGTGCGCTCGTGGCGCCGGGCTGCATCGCTCGGGAGACCTCGTCGGGGGTGGTCGTGGACAATCGGCAGGCGCCAATTATGAACGAAAACCCGCCCGCAAGTTCCGCCGGGCGGACGGGGCTGAATCACCCGGCGCGCGCTGCACGCACCGCGCAGGGCACCGTGGCGAAACGCTGCTCCGCGACATCCCGTCTCAGAGTTTTGCTTCGCGCTTCAGCAGTTCCTCGATGGTCACGCCGACTTCGGCGTGCCCGCCGAACACGGTGCCTTTCCTGCCCTTGGCGATGTGTTCGAGCGCGGTCTTGTAGGCAGAATCCGGCAGCGGCACGTACTTCACCTCTTTTGCGAGCCTGGCGGCGTGCTTCATGTAGTAGTCGACGAGCTCCTTCACTTCCGGTCGCATCTGCGACTTTGCGCTCACGTAGATGAAGATCGGGCGCGCCAGGGGTGAGTAGCTGCCCCTGATCACGCTGTCGAGCGAAGGGGCGACAGCCTGCCCCTTTTCGTTGACAATGGGAACCGCCCGAAGCTTGTCCTTGTTCTCGATGTAGTACGCGTAGCCGAAGTAGCCCAGGCCGCTCAAGTCGCGCGATACGCCCTGCACCAGGACGTTGTCGTCTTCCGACGCCGTGAAATCGCCGCGCGAGGACTTCGCCTTGCCGACCACGGCCTCGGTGAAGTAGTCGAAAGTGCCCGAGTCGGCGCCCGGCCCGAAGAGCTTGAGCGGCTGGTCCGGCCACTGGGGATTGACCTGCTTCCACGACGTGACTTTATTCTGCGCCTCCGGCGCCCACATTTTCTTCAGCTCGCCGATGGTGAGCTGCTTGATGAAGCCGTTCTTTGGATTGACCACGACGGTCAACGCGTCGAACGCCACCGGCAGCTCGTAGTACTCGATGCCCGCGGTCTTGCAAGCCTCCATCTCCTGGGTCACGATGGGCCTCGAGGCGCCCGTCAGGTCAACCTCGCCGCGGCAGAACTTCTTGAACCCGCCGCCGGTGCCGGAGATACCGACGGTAACCCGGATCGCGCCGCGTTTGGACCTCTGGAAATCCTCGGCTACCGCCTCGGTGATCGGAAACACCGTACTCGAGCCGTCGATCTTGACCAGCGGCTGCGCGGATGCTGGCGCGCTTGCCACCGCACCGCATAAAAGCGTCGGCACCAGTGCATTGCGGACGAATCGATTCATCAGCAGTCTCCCTCGACGTTAGGAAAAAACGCTTGCGTCGAGGGCTACTTTAGCCGAGGACTGTTACGCCGGCGTGACAGACCGGCCGCGGCGAACACCGCCCCCCCAAGCGCGTCTGGCAACGGATTGCGAATGCATCGCTCAGGCCTTGGGCAAGGCCGCCGGGAAGGTCGCGAACTCGGGCGGCGGTCCGATCCCGAGAAGCCGCCGCCGCCTGTCCGCAGTGCGTCAGGCGATACCAGGCGACCGGCCGTGTCGAATCAGCGCCTACCCGTCAAAAGATGGCTAGACCCGGAGCGGGCCGCTCAGGCCGTCTTCGGCGCACAGCACGCGGCGCTCGCCCGCGACTCGGCCGCGACATCGGAGCCGAACGTGGGAATCGTCGCGAGCGTGCGAAACGATTCCCAGGCGATGCCTTGCGGATCGATGGTCCAGTACTTGTCGCTGCGCGCGTAGCAGCAGGCCGCGCCCGACTGTGCGGTCACGGAAACGTCGGCCTGCGCCAGTCGCGTGTGGAGCTCCTCGAGCTCCGCTTCATCCTCAGCCTGGATCCCGAGATGATCGAGTCCCGGCCGCTTGCCGCGAGTCGAGATGGCGAAATTGACGCGCGGGTCGTCGAGCTGCCACTTGGCGTAGTCGTCCCTGACCACAACGGGCTCGGCGGCGAACAGCGCCGAGTAAAAACGCAGGCTCTGCGCCAGGTCACGCACCGCGACGTGCACGTGCAGTCTTTTCACGACTTGCTCCTTTCGAGGTTGTTGAGCGGACCGTGCCGGACGCGCAACCCGACGCGCCACAGCAGTTTTCGGTCAGATAGGCGATCAGCGCATTGATCGATTCGTAGTCCGCCACGTAGATGACGTAGCGCCCGTCCTGGCGGCCGCTTACCAGCCCTGCCTGCGCCAGCTGCGCCAGATGGAAAGACAGGGTCGCGGGCGGCAAGCCCAGCTCCGCGCCAATGCTGCCCGCCGGCAGCCCTTCCGGGCCCACCTCCACCAGCAGGCGGAACACGGCCAGGCGCGAGGCCTGCGACAGCGCCGACAGTGCTGCAAGCGCGCGGCTTGTTTCCATATTTCCAATAATATGGAAACTTTGGCCCGGTGGCAAGCGACCGCTTGAGCGGCCTGCGAAACAGCCGATGGAAACGTCAGGCGTGCGCGGCGCGGCGCACCGCTTCCGCGATCGACTCGGCGGCAGCCTCGATATCGGCGCGCGGTTTGCCTTCAACCATGACGCGGAGCACCGGCTCGGTGCCCGAAGGGCGCAGCAACACGCGCCCACGCCCGTCGAGGGCGCGTTCGGCTTCGGCGTGCGCCGTCCGCACCGCGTCGTGCGCGCGCCAGTCGAACCCGCGCGGCACTTCGACGTTGAGCAGCACTTGAGGAAACATCACCAGGTCCGACGTCAGCGCGGCGAGCGACTTGCCGGTAGCGCGCATCGCGCCAAGCACTTGCAACGCCGACACGACGCCGTCCCCGGTCGTGTGCCGATCGAGGCAGATGATGTGCCCCGAGTTCTCGCCGCCGTACAACCAGCCCTTTTCCCGCATCAGCTCGAGCACATAGCGATCACCGACGCGCGCGCGGGCAAACGCGATGCCGAGCCGCTTGAATGCCTGCTCGAGTGCGAGGTTGGTCATCAAGGTGCCGGCGACGCCGGCAACCTTCTCCCGCGCCGAGCGCTGCTGCACGATGGCATAAAGCAGCTGGTCGCCGTCGTAGACCGTTCCCTCGCCATCAATCACCACCACGCGATCCGCGTCGCCGTCCAACGCCACGCCCAGGTCTGCGTCATGCTGCTCGACCGTCGCACGCAGCTGTTGCGGCGCGGTGGCGCCGAACTTGTCGTTGATGTTGAATCCGTCCGGCGCATTTCCAATCGGCACCACCTCCGCGCCGAGCTCGTGGAATACGTGGGGCGCCACGTCGTATGCCGCGCCGTGCGCGCAATCCACCGCAATCTTCATGCCCTTCAGATCAAGTTCGGCCGGAAAGGTCGACTTGCAAAATTCAATGTAGCGTCCGGCCGCATCGTCGACGCGTCGTGCGCGACCGAGGTGCGCCGACTCATTGCAGCCCATCGGCTTTTCGAGCTCGCGCTCGATTTCGTGCTCGATGGCATCGGCCAGCTTGAAGCCGTCCCCGGAAAAGAACTTGATGCCGTTGTCCGCGTAAGGATTGTGCGACGCACTGATGACCACCCCGACCGTAAGCCGCAGCGCCCGCGTGAGGTACGCAACGCCCGGGGTCGGCAAAGGCCCGCACAGTAATACGTCGACGCCCGCGGCCGAAAACCCCGCCTCGAGTGCAGCCTCGATCATGTAGCCCGAGATGCGGGTGTCCTTGCCGATGAGCACCGTGGGCCGCTCGGCGCCGCCCACCGCGCCTCGTGCGGCAAGCACCTTGCCGGCAGCGTAACCGAGCTGCAGCACGAAATCGGCGGTCATCGGGACGCGCCCGACCGTGCCGCGAATGCCGTCCGTCCCGAAATGTTGTCTGTTCATGGCGCTCCAGTGCGAAAGGCTTCCCATACGGCCAGCGCATCGCGCGTCGGCCCCACGTCGTGTACGCGCAGTATTCTCGCGCCGCTTTGCGCGGCGAGCAAAGCGGCCGCAACGCTGGCGGCAAGCCGCTCGCCTACCGGGCGTCCAGTCACCTGTCCGAGGGTCGACTTGCGCGACCAACCGGCCATCAACGGCACGCCCAGCTCGGCGAACTCGGCGAAGCGCCGCTGCAGCTCGAGGTTGTGCCGTACGGTCTTGCCGAAGCCGAAGCCGACATCGGCGACCAGGCGCTCGCGCGCGATGCCCGCGCGCAGCGCGGCGTCGATGCGGCGGGCAAGGAACGCCTTGACCTCGGCTACGACGTCGTCGTAGCGCGGCTCCCGCTGCATGGTGCCCGGCTCGCCTTGCTTGTGCATCAGGCACACCGCACAACGGCTTTCAGCGACGGTCTCGAGGGCGCCGGGCGCCGCAAGCGCGTCGATGTCATTGATCATGGAGATGCCCGCGGCCAGCACCGTGCGCATGACGTGCGGTCGACGAGTATCCACCGAAAGTGGTACATCGACACCGGCCAATCCCTCCACCACCGGAAGAATCCGCGCGAGCTCTTCCTCCTCGCTCAGGGGCGCCGCACCCGGACGCGTGGACTCGCCGCCGATATCGATGATCGCGGCGCCCTCTTCGAGCATCTGCTTCGCCTGCGCCAGTGCGGCATTGCGCCCGACAAAGCGTCCACCATCGGAAAACGAGTCGGGCGTGACGTTGAGCACGCCCATCAGGACAGGCCGCTCGAGCGCCAGGACATAACGCCCGCAATGCAGGTTCATGGCCCGGCGGGATTCGAGCGCGAGGGCACGAAGCATGCCCTCCGACCTTCGGCGCCGGGCTAGGCGCTTGGCGCCGGCGCGGTTGCGCCCTGCGTGCCGCCGTCCCCGGCCGGCCCGCTCGGGCTAGGCGCGGTATAAACCTTCGGCGGGCGCGGCGGCTTGCCGGCCATGATGTCGCCGATTTGCTCCGCGTCGAGCGTTTCCCATTCGAGCAGCGCCGCCGCCATCGCCTCGACCTTGTCGCGGTTCTCTTCGATCAGCCGGCGCGCGACTTGGTACTGCTCGTCGATGATGCGGCGGATCTCGGCGTCGACTTTCTGCATGGTCGTTTCGGAGACGTTCTTGTGCGTGGTGATCGAGCGCCCAAGGAAGATCTCACCCTCGTTCTCGCCGTACACCATCGGCCCAAGCTCGTCCGACATGCCCCATTGCGTCACCATGCGGCGCGCGATCTCGGTGGCACGCTCGAAGTCGTTGGCCGCGCCGGTGGTCATCTGGTTCATGAAGATCTCTTCGGCGATCCGCCCGCCGAAGAGCACCGTGATGGTGCTCAGCAACCGGACGCGATCCTGGCTGTAGCGGTCCTGCTCGGGCAACTGCATCGTGACGCCAAGCGCGCGGCCGCGCGGGATGATGGTCACCTTGTGCACCGGGTCGGTCTTGGGCAGCAGGCGCGCAACCACTGTGTGACCCGATTCGTGATAGGCGGTATTGCGCCGCTCCTCCTCGGGCATCACCATCGAGCGCCGCTCCGCGCCCATGATGATCTTGTCCTTGGCGCGCTCGAAATCGTCCATGTCCACCAGCCGCTTGCTCTTGCGCGCCGCGAACAGCGCCGCCTCGTTCACCAGATTGGCGAGGTCCGCACCGGAAAATCCCGGCGTGCCCCGCGCAATGATGTCGGCCTTCACGTCCGGCGCGAGCGGCACCTTGCGCATGTGCACTTTGAGAATCTCTTCGCGGCCACGGATGTCGGGCAGCGGCACCACCACCTGGCGGTCGAAGCGGCCCGGGCGCATCAACGCCGGGTCGAGCACGTCCGGGCGGTTGGTCGCCGCAATGACGATCACCCCCATCGTCGCCTCGAAACCGTCCATCTCGACCAGCAACTGGTTGAGGGTCTGCTCGCGCTCGTCGTTGCCGCCGCCGAGGCCCGCGCCGCGCTGGCGGCCGACCGCGTCGATCTCATCGATAAACACGATGCAGGGTGCGTGCTTCTTCGCCTGTTCGAACATGTCGCGCACGCGGGCTGCGCCGACGCCGACGAACATCTCGACGAAATCCGAACCCGATATCGAGAAGAACGGCACCTTGGCCTCGCCGGCGATCGCCTTGGCGAGCAGCGTCTTGCCGGTTCCGGGCGAGC
>JBFKUL010000081.1:0-11054 GCA_041635755.1 Burkholderiales bacterium
GCGCCGACCCGCTCAAAGTGGAGCACAAGCTCCTCAAGCACACGCCGCCCGAGTTTCTGAAGAACGCGCACCACTGGCTGATCCTGCACGGACGCTACGTATGCACGGCCCGCAAGCCGCGCTGTCCCGAGTGCCTGATCCGCGACCTGTGCGACTTCCGCGGCAAGACCCGCAGCCCCTGAGCTGCGCAAACAAAAAAGGGCGCCGCAGCGCCCTTCTCAACCCCACCCGCCGTTCTTAAGGATGGGGGTACGGGGGAAACCTGGGTTTCCCCTGTTCCTATCCTGTCCCGTGCTTCGTCACGCGAGCGACGAAGCCTTCGGGTACGGGGGAAACCTGGGTTTCCCCTGTTCCTACTGTCCTGCAGATCTTCACACCGAGCGCATCAGCGCTCGGTGTGAAGATTAGAGCTTTGGCTGGAGAACCACGCCGCCAGATCCTCGATGTCCTTCTTCGACAGGGCGGCGGCGAAACCTTTCATGATGGGATTGGTGCGCTTGCCGCTCTTGTAATCGCTGAGCGACTTGACCAGGTAGTCGTAGTACTGGCCGGCGATGATCGGCTGGTCCGGGGTCGAGGGCTTGTTGCCGTCCGCACCGTGACACGCGGCGCAGACCTGCGCCGCCTTTTCCTTGCCGGCGGATGCATTGCCCTTCGCCGAGGCGTTCTGGGCCACCGCGAGTCCGAGGGCCGCGACCGCGGCAAGCACGAGAACCTTGCTCATTTCTTGCCTCCGCCGCCGTAGTAGGCGGCGAAGTCCGCCATGTCCTGCTCGCTCAGGCTCGCGGCGATGCCGCGCATCGACGGATGCGAGCGCTCGCCCGATTTGTAGGCCTGCAGCGCCTTGATGATGTACTCGGGCTGCTGGCCGCCGATCAGGGGCACATGGTAGACCTCGGGGTACGCGGTCTTGTAGCCGGGAACGCCGTGGCAGCCGACGCACATCGAGTTCTTGTTCTTGCCGGCGGACGCGTTGCCGGAAACCTGCGCCAGCGCCGCGGGTGCCGCGATGCTGAACACGAAGCCGGCCGCGAACAAGGCGGCGGAGAGACGCTGAGGCATGCTTGCTCTGGGTGGGATGTGAATTAAAGCGCGTGATTCTAGCCGATCGCGGGAAGCCGCTCAATAAGTGCGGTGTCGCTCGAGCGGCGCGCCGAGGCAAAAGGAAGTGGTTGATATAATCGCGCTTTCTTTGCGAAGGCCGCTCCATGCGCTTTACCGGCAGCGACGAGTACGTTTCCACCGACGACCTGACCCTCGCGGTCAACGCCGCGATCACGCTGCAGCGCCCGCTGCTCGTCAAGGGCGAGCCCGGCACGGGCAAGACCATGCTTGCGGTGCAGGTGGCGAAGGCGCTCGGCGTGCCGCTGCTTGAGTGGCACATCAAATCGACCACCAAGGCGCAGCAGGGTCTGTACGAGTACGACGCGGTGAGCCGGCTGCGCGACTCGCAGCTCGGCGACGAGCGCGTGCATGACATCCAAAACTACATCGTCAAGGGCATGCTGTGGCAGGCCTTTTCCACCGACCAGCCGGTGGTGTTGCTGATCGACGAGATCGACAAGGCCGACATCGAGTTCCCGAACGATCTGCTGCGCGAGCTCGATCGAATGGAGTTCTACGTCTACGAGACGCGCGAGCTGGTCAAGGCGAGGCACCGCCCGATCGTCTTCATCACCTCGAACAACGAGAAGGAGCTGCCCGACGCGTTCCTGCGGCGCTGTTTCTTCCACTACATCCGCTTTCCGGACAAGGAGACGATGGAGAAGATCGTCGGCGTGCATTTTCCCACCCTCAAGAAGTCGCTGCTGCGCGAGGCGATGGAGGTGTTTTTCGAAGTGCGGGAAGTCCCGGGGATGAAGAAGAAGCCCTCGACCTCGGAACTGCTCGACTGGCTCAAGCTCTTGCTGGCCGAGGACATCCCGCCCGAGGCGCTGCGCGCCAAGGACCGCAAGACCATCATTCCGCCGCTGCATGGCGCGCTGCTCAAGAACGAGCAGGACGTGCACCTGTTCGAGCGGCTGGTGTTCATGACGCGTGCCAAGGGCGCCTAGACTGACCCGCGCACGGGGAGGCTGAGCTCCGCGGCATTGCCATGCTGATCGACTTCTTCCTCAAGCTGAAAAGCCACAAGCTGCCGGTCTCGATCAAGGAATACCTGACGCTGCTCGAGGCGATGAAGGTAGGCGTGATCGGCCCCTCGGTGGACGAGTTCTACTTTCTGTCGCGCGCGGCCCTGGTCAAGGACGAAGCCAACTTCGACAAGTTCGACCGCGCTTTCTCGGAGTTCTGGCAAGGCGTGGAAACGATTCCCGGCATCGAGTCGCAGATTCCGCTCGAATGGCTGCTCAAGCAGGTCGAACTGACGCTGTCGGACGAGGAGAAGAAGCAGATCGAGGCGCTCGGCGGCTGGGAAAAGCTCATGGAGACGCTGAAAAAGCGCCTCGAGGAGCAGAAGGCCCGCCACCAGGGCGGCAGCAAGTGGATCGGCACCGGCGGCACCTCGCCGTTCGGCGCCTACGGCTACAACCCCGAAGGCATCCGCATCGGACAGGACCGCTCGCGCAACCGCTCCGCGGTCAAGGTCTGGGACCAGCGCGAGTACCGCAACCTCGACGATGCCGTCGAGCTCGGCACGCGCAACATCAAAGTGGCGCTCCGGCGCCTGCGGCGCTTCGCGCGCGACGGTGCACCCGAGGAATTCGACCTCGAGCACACCATCGACGCCACCGCGCGCAAGGCTTATCTCGACATCCACATGCGGCCCGAGCGCCGCAACGCGATCAAGGTGCTGTTGCTGCTCGACATCGGCGGCACGATGGACGACCACGTGAAGCTGTGCGAGGAGCTGTTCTCGGCTGCCAAGACGGAGTTCAAGCACCTGGAGTATTTCTACTTCCACAACTGCCTGTACGACTTCGTGTGGAAGGACAACCGCCGCCGCCACTCGGAGCGCACGCGCACCTGGGATCTGCTGCACAAGTACGGCCACGACTACAAGGTGATCTTCGTCGGCGATGCCACCATGAGCCCCTATGAGATCCTGCAGCCTGGCGGCTCGATCGAGTACTTCAACGAGGAGCCGGGCGCGGCCTGGCTCAAACGCATGACCGACGTCTATTCGAAATGCGTCTGGCTCAATCCCGAGCCCGAGGAGGTCTGGGCCTACCGCCAGTCAATCCAGATCATGAAAGAGCTGATGAACGGGCGCATGTTCCCGACCACGCTCGAGGGCCTGGAGCGCGCCATGCGCACGCTGGTCAAGTAGCGGCGCGCGCCCCGCAGCCCGCCACCGCTCACCACCCTATCGAGTGCAGTTCAAGCGCGCATCATGGCTGGACGCGCTGGCCAGCGCCGCGGGCGAGGCACGCCCGCTCACGCGCGAGCTGCGCGCCGCGCTGCACCAGCTGGATGACGCGCTGTTCGAGCTCTGGAACCTCGGCGAGAACGTGCTGCTCGCCTGGAGTTACGACCGGCGGCAACTGCGCGTGCTGCCGGTGCGCCACTACGCGATCGCGGAGGCGATCCATTACGGCTCGGCCAACGCGCACGACATCGACACCGCGACACAATCGGTGAACGAGATCCTCGCCGGTCCGACTTATCTGCCGCGCAAGGAGTTCGAGCGCGTCTGCCGTCTGTTCGAAGGCACGCCCCGGCCGATCAATGTGGACTTCGAGGTCGGCGCCAATGTGAGCATCGGGCTCGTCAGCCGGCTCATCGACCGCTACGGCATGACGCTGGTGCGAAGCCGCGCCGTGGTGCTGCTCGACGCGGTCGAGTTCTCGCTGCGCGCGCCGCTCGAGCAGGTGGCGATGCTCGGCAGCCTCGCCTACTCGGTGAATTCGACCTACCGCCAGCTGTTGTCCAAGAACATCCGCGTCAACTTCGCGCGCACCAGCACCGGGGACGGGTTCTACATCTGGAACCGCGAGCGCTCGCTGGAAGCCGATATCGCCCTGTACCAGCTGACCATAATGATCCTCGCGGACAACGCCGCGGCACAGAACAAATCGAGGGGCACCTGGGTGCCGCGCCTGCGCGCCGCATTCCATGTCGGCGAGCACTACGAGTTCTACCAGGTTGAGGCACTCAACCCGACAACCTTCAGCTACATCGTCGGGCCCGTGACCATCGATCTGTCGCGCATGGTCGAAAAGGCGCTGCCGGGTCAGATCCTGCTTGGCGAATTCGACCTCCAGGTGCGCGAGCATTCGACCGGCCGCACCGTGCACTACGACACGCTCGATTTCTTCAACAAGGCCACTGCGGCGCTCGGGCAACTGCGCGGTCTGGAGATCGCCGGAGATCGTATCGAGCGTATCCGCTGCTATCTCACCGGCGAGCGCCGTGGGGCGGAGCGCTATGCGCTCAACCGCTACCATATCCTGGACAAGCACGGCACGAGTCGCCGGGTGTACAACGCCAAGATCAACATCCATCGCGAGCGCGCCGAGCCGATTTTCCTCGGGGTGAAAGACGAGGACCTCGCGCCATTCACGGCTAATCAGGTCGACGTGCTCGACCGTGCGTTGCAGCCCGAGCCCGATGCCGGGTAGCACCGCGCGGGGCACGGGGCCGGTGCGCCCGATTGACGCGGCGAGCCTCGTGCTGGTTCGGCGTGGCAGCGGCGCGCCGGAGATCCTGATGGGCCGGCGCGCGCGGCGCCATCGCTTTCTGCCCGATTTCTACGTCTTCCCCGGCGGGCGCGTCGACCGCGGCGATCACCGCGTGGAGCCACACACGCGCCTGAGCGCCGGCACCGAGGCGGCGTTAGCGCGTGTCGGTGGATCCGCCCGCGCGCGAGCGCTCGCCGTCGCGGCGGTGCGCGAGACGCTGGAGGAAACCGGGCTGCTGCTGGGCGAACTGCGCGCTGGGCGTCTGCGGCCCTCGCTCGACACGCTCGAGTACATCGTGCGCGCGATCACGCCGAGCGCGAGTCCGATCCGTTTCCACGCGCGCTTCTTCATGGCCGACGCAGCCTGCGCGCGCGGCGAGCTGCGCAGCAACGGCGAGCTGCTCGATCTCGGCTGGCGTGCGCTCGACGCCTGCCGTGCGCTGCCGATCGCCGACATCACCGAATTCGTGCTTGAGCGCGTGCGCGAGCGGCTGCGCGATGCGCGGCCGCTCGCGCGAGTACCGGTGTTCTCCTACCGGTACGGACGCGCCTCGATTCGCACCTGAGCCTATCCGGGCGCCATTGAGCGCGGCTAAGCCCGCGTCTCGTGGATGCGGCGGTGCGCGTCGTGCGCGGGGGCACGCACGCGATAGTCGAAATCACGCACCCCCGGAACGGAGGCGACCACCTCGACCGCGGCAAGCAGCTTCTCGGTGCCGCCGAGATTGCCGCCCAGCGTCACGCGGCCCTCGCGGGAGGTGACGATCGCTTTCGCGTCGCGTGTCTCGGGCGAGCGGCGCAGCGCCGCCCGCACGCGCGCCGAAAGCGCCAGGTCTTCCATGGTCTGTCGCGATTCTCGGGTCTCGGCAAACAGCGGCGAGCGCACCAGCCGCAGCACCTCCTCGACGCACTCGTCGATACTGACCCGCTCGGTGTTGAGCACCAGGTCGTAGTGCTCGGGATCGGTCCACTGCAGGTCGAAGTGCCGGCGCATGATCGAAGTGTGCGCCTCGTCGTTGATCTCGATCTCCTGCGCGACCTTGTCGCCGTCGTCGGTCTCGAGCCGCTCCATCATGCGTTGCTTGCGCAACTCGAACGGCGCGCACACCCGCACGCATACCGCATGCGGCACGTCACGCAACAGATGCGTCGCGCCCCAGCCGCGGATGACGGCGCCCCGGCCCCGCAGCGCGAGCGCGAAGATCTCGTCGGCCGAATACAGCGCCAGGCTTGTCTTGTCCGCGGTAAGCCGCTCGAGCAGCCCGGCCTTGCCGTCGAGCAAACGCTCGACGTGGCTCTTGCGCACGCGCATTCGATCGGCCAGATGATCGATGACCTCGTGGTAAATCACCGACAGGCCGAGCGCCTGGCCGAGACCGGCGGCGACGTCCTTGCCCAGCGTGCCCATTTCCCGGGTGATGGCGATGATCGTCACGGCCCCTCCCCGTTACCGCAAAGAGGCAATGTTCGACCCGTGCGGGGGTTGCCGCAAGCCTTTCGGCCGATCGCGCAACGCGTCACGCGACCCGCTGCGCTTGTCGCCCGGTCACGACGGTTTCGTCGAGCGCTGAAGAACGCCGTGTTTTCATGACATTGGCACCTTGCGCGGCGCGTGTCAGAACGGTGGGTGCGTGATGCGCGCTACGCGTCCGGCAGCGTAAAGAGCTCGCGCTCGCCCTCCAGCCCCTTGAGCCGATATCGTCCTACCGATAAAAGCTTTCCCGGGTACTTGTCGGCGAAGGCTGCTGAGACCAGCACGGTCTTTTGCAGCTCCTTGGTCATGCTCTCGACGCGTGCCGCTTCGTTGGCCGCCGAGCCGATCACCGTGAACTCGAGCCGCTGCGGGATGCCGATGTTGCCGTAGGTGACGGTGCCCAGATGCAGTCCGATGCCATAGCGCAGTGGCGGCAGGTCGGGATGGGATTCGTTGACCATCCGTATACGCTCCGCCGCCGCGCTAGCTGCCTTGATCGCGCGCCGGCACGCCTCGAGCGTTCCGGTTGCCGACGCGCGCGCCCGCCCGGCCGATTCCGCGATCGGGAAGATCGCGAGCACCGCGTCGCCGATGAAGCGCAGCACTTCGCCGCCGCTGTCGATCACCGCCCCAGCCATGCAGTTGAAGAACCGATTCAGATGCTCGAGATAGGTCTCGCGGGCCATGCTCTCGGACAGCGAGGTCGAATCACGGAAGTCGCAGAACCAGATCACCGCGTGGATATTCTCGCCTTCGCCATGCCTGACATGGCCCTCGAGCACCTGCCTGCCCGTGTGGCGCCCGAGATAGGTCTCGAGCAGCCCGACCGCCGTGCGGCGCTGCGCGTGCACCTCGAACAGGCGCCCCAGAACCGGCAGCACCTCGTAGATCTGGCCGAGGTGCGCGGTGCTGAACCCGCCCTCGGCAAACGAAGTCATCGACAACACGTTGATCTGCCCGTCCGAGAAGCGGAACGGCATCGCTGCGTAATCGGTCGCGCCCTCCTTTTTCAGATCTCGCACCACGGGAAAATCGAGCCGTACGTCGTCGTCCTCGAGGCGGCGGCGCACGCCACCGGCGCCGCGGATGATCGGTGCGAACGGGCTATCCGCAAAACGAGGCTGCTGCAGAATGTCGTGCGGCTCGAAGATGACCTTCACTTCCGGCGCATCTTCGCGCCATACCAGCACCGTGGCGAACACCTGCGGGTGCAGCGTCGGGATGATCACGGTCATTCTTGCCACGGGATAGCCGGACGCCTTCAGAAACGCGCAGAACTTCCCGACCAATCGCTTTGTCGAGGCGGCCTTCCACGCATCGGCGAGCAGCCATCCCGCAAGGGGATTGGCGTGCATGCTGGCTGCCGCTTGCTCGAGGAAGGCGACTTCTTCGTCGCCTTCGTACAGCGCGGCGATCTTGTTGCGATAGAAAGAGAGGTAGCCTCGGATCGAAACAGCGTCGCGCAACGGATCCTCGTACGCCCAAGCGGCATTCTCTGCGACTTGGTCGCCCACCCTCAGCGTCCAGTAGCTGGCGTTGCCCTTGAACGGGCAATGCGTCTGCAGCGCCGTTTTCTCGAGGAAGTCCATGGAGACGTCCTCCGGCGGGAAGTAGTACATGGAGGGCGCGCGCGTCTCGTGCACGATCAGTGCACGCGATGAATCCGCGACCCAGGTTCCGTTGAACTCGATGCGCACGCGCTTCGCGCACGGCTCGAAGCGAATCTCGTAGTCGGCCGGCTTCGTGGACGCTGATTCCGGGTCCTGCACAAGCGCTCCTTTCTCGGGCTGCGCTCCGGGGAGATCGCGGCACCCGCGAATGATGGTCGCATCCGCGAGCAAATTCAACTCGCCAGCCGATAGATGCGCTCGGCATTGTCGTGAAGCAGCGCCTGCTGCTCGGCATGCGGCAGGTCGGCAATGATGGTTTTGAAGCCGGAGAAGATGGTGTCGAAGCTCGCCACCAGGCTGTCGACCGGGTAGTTGCTCGCGAACATGCAGCGCTGTGGGCCAAAGAGCGCGATCGCCTCGCGCACCACGGGCGCGTTGTCTTCTACGGTCCACGGACGGCCCGGCAGGCCAAGACCCGAGATCTTCACTGCCACGTTCGGTCGCACGGCGAACGTGCGCATGGCGGCGCGCCACGCGGCGAGACCGGCGGCGCTGCGATCGGCCGGCAGTCCGGTGTGATTGAGCACGATCATGATGCGCGGATAGGCGTCAGCGAGCTCGGCGGCCTCGTCGAGGTGCCACCATGGTGTCTGCAGCTCGAAGTGCAGGCCGTGACGCTCGAGCAATGCGTAGCCCGCCCGCCACCGCGAATCGCCCATTGATCCCTCGGCGCCGCGTACCACCGCGAGCGGCGAAGCGGCCGCGCGCGGCTTGTGGCGCACGCCGCGCACCAGCGGGTTGGCGGCCTGCGCGGCGAGCACCTCGGCGACATCCGCGCGATCGAGCCAGGCCTGCGCAACGATCGCATTCGGGATGCCGTGCTGCTGCGCCAGCGCGCTGACCCAGCGCGTTTCGCCGAGCGGATCGGCCGGATCCCATTCCGCCTCGACGTACACCGTCTTCACCACCCGATGTGCGCGCGCGTCGATTCGATAATCGTCCGGCAGGTAGTTGCGTCTCAGCGCAGAGGTATCGCCATAACGAAACGCGACCGGCGGCGCGTCCTGCAGCCACGGATGACGATTGCGCTCGAGATCCCAGAAATGCTGGTGTGCATCGATGACCGGCGGCCCGTCGAGTCTGCTCATTAGTCTGATCGCATAGTTCGGATGGGCCGGCAAAGGGACTCAGCGTTGCGTTGCAGCAAGCCCGTGAAAGCGGGCTTGGAGTCCTGCCACCGAACCCAGGACACAGAGTGAAAATCTGCCACGACAGGCGCACCGCAAGCGAACAGGTTCTTGCGCGCCTTTGCGGCAACGCAGCGAAGCTGCTCGTAACACCCGATCGAAAGCGGGTCAAGCAATGCGTTCCGCGTGGAGTTGGAGTTCATCGTCCGGTGACATATTATGTCTGCGCGCAACGAGAAACTTCCGCAGTGCGCCGCGATCCGGTTGCCGAGGAGCCTTCGGGTCGATCCGACCACGCCTAACAGGAGGAGGAGCCCATGAAGTTTGGAACAAGACCGCTGAAGCTACTGGCCGGGGGCGTCGCCCTGGCAATGCTGACCGTGTCGACGAGCGTGCTGGCGCAGAAGCGCGTCAGCTGGAGCATGCAGAGCGCGTTTCCCAGCACGTTGCCGCACCTCGGACCTCCCGGGCTGCGCTTTGCGCAGGACATCGCGGATATGTCCGAGGGCCGTTTCCAGATCAAGTTCCAGGAACCGGGCGCACTGGTGCCGGCGCTGGAGTGCTTCGATGCAGCCTCCAAGGGTTCGGTCGATTCCTGCTGGACGACGCCCGGCTTCCACGCCGGCAAGTATCCGGCACTCGCCTTTTTCACCACGGTGCCCTTCGGCCCGCAGCTCGGCGAGTTCATGGCCTGGAAGCTCCACGGCAACGGCAACAAGCTCGAGCAGGAGATCTACGCCAAGCACGGCATGATCTCCTTCGACTCGTACGCGATCGGCCCCGAGACTTCGGGCTGGTTCCGTAACGAGATCAAGACGCTCGATCAGCTGAAGGGCCTGAAAATGCGCTTCTTCGGCCTGGGCGCGAAAGTGATGCAGAAGCTCGGCGTCTCGACCCAGCTGCTCTCCGCGGCGGACATTTTTCCCGCTCTCGAGCGCGGCGTGATCGACGCTACCGAGTTCTCGATGCCGACCATGGACATCAAGCTGGGGTTCTACCAGATCGCGAAGTTCAACTACTTCCCGGGCTGGCACCAGCAGGTCTCGGTGAGCCACATCCTGATGAACCGGAAAGCCTACGACGGGCTGCCCAAGTCCTACCAGAAGATGCTGCAAATGGCCGCCGGCTATCAGGTGCTGTACAACTACGCCGAAAGCGAAGCGGCCAACCCCGCGGCCATGGAGGAAATGGCGACCAAGCACGGCGTCCAGGTCAAGCGCTGGACCGACGACCAGATCGCGGTGTTCGAGAAGGCCTGGCTCGAGGTGGTCAAGGAAGAATCGGAGAAGGATCCGCTGTTCAAGAAGATCTCCGACGACTACCTCGCGTTCCGCGCCAAGTACAAGATCTGGGGCGACGCGCAGGCGATCAAGCCGACCTACCTCAAGTGAACGCAGCGCGCCTCGCGGTGAAACGACCGCGAGCATGCAACGACCGGGGCCCGCTGGGCCCCGGTTCGTCGTCTAACGCCATGCAGCATCGGGGGAGTTCATGGATTTCCTGCTGAGGCTCGGCAGCCGGCTGGCCAATCGCTATGTCGTGCTGCTCGCGCTGCTCGTTCTGATCGGCGCCCTGTTCGCCTACGTCGCGGGCATGAGCCCGGAGGAGCGCGAGACGTTTCAGTACGGGCTGCAGGACTATCTGCCGATCATCATGTTCGTCACGCTCGGGGTGCTGCTGTTCTCGGGCTACCCGGTGGCGTTCATCCTCGGCGGTCTGGCGCTGCTGTTCGGCTTCATCGGCTATTTCCTGGGCGTGTTCAAGCTTGTCCAGTTCTTCAATTTCATGCCGCGGATCTGGGGCCAGGCCGCGGAGAACCTGGTGCTAGTGGCGATTCCGGCGTTCATTTTCATGGGCGTCATGATGGAGCGCAGCGGCGTCGCCAATGACCTGCTGTACTGCGTGCAGGTGCTGCTCAAGCGCGTGCCCGGGGCGCTGGCGCTCGGTGTCACCATCATGGGAACGATCCTCGCCGCGATGACCGGCATCATCGGCGCCTCGGTCACCATGATGACCGCGCTCGCGTTGCCCACCATGATGCGCCAAGGGTACAGCCATGCGCTTGCCTGCGGCACCATCGCCGCGTCCGGCACATTAGGCATCCTGATCCCGCCGAGCATCATGCTGATCATCATGGCCGACCTGCTCGGCGTCTCGGTGGGCAA
>JBFKUL010000082.1:0-11049 GCA_041635755.1 Burkholderiales bacterium
ACCAGCGCCGTGACCCCCGAGCGCACCGCGACCGCGGCGGGCACGCTCGCGCCATGATCGAGAGTCACCCGCGCGGCGATGTGGTTGGCGGCAAACATCGTCGCGAGCAACATCAGCAGCGCGACGCCGAGCCGCGGCGAAAGTGCACTCACTTCAGGCCGCTGCGCCGGCAAAGCGCAGGTAGTCCTCGCGCTTCATCTGCTCGACCAGTGCCACTTCCCAGTCGAGGTAGTCCTTCATCGCCTGCTCGATCTGAGAGCGCCGATCGTAGGGTTTGTAGTAGACGTCGTCGGTCTCGGCGGCCATGTGCGTGGTGCCGGTTTCGAGCGGCAGGGCCGCCTCGCGCCATGCGCGCGTGCCGCCGTTCAGCGCGAGCGCGCCACGCTCGTTCGCCGCGAGCTGCGCAAGGACGCCGTCGGGCGAAGTAAACACGAGCGCCTTGCGCTCGCCGATTCTGTCCAGCGCATCGTCCATTCGGGCGCGTACCGCGAACCAGGCCCCGGGGATGTGGCCGTCGCGGTACTCGAGGCTGCTCGCGAGGTCGACGAGCGTCACCTCACCCGCGGCGAGGCGCTTCTCGAGCGCGCGCGCATCGATCGTCTGCTCGTTCGCGCCTTCGAGTCCCAGCACGCGCTGCGCCCGCGCGCCCTGTTCGCTCAACGCGCTCTTCGCGACGTTCTCCAGCACGTAGACCTCGGGCCAGCCCATCTGCGCGAGCCACGAGCCGGTCATGCGCGCGCGCACCCCGTCGGTGTCGGCGAGCACAAGGCGTGCGTTGCGTACTGCGGCGTAGGTATCGGTCGCTTGCACCAGCTGCCCGCCGGGGGCGCTTGCGAAGCCCGCAAGGTGACCGGCGGCATACTCCTCGGGGCTGCGGACATCGAAACAGTAAGTGGTGCGCGCCGCGTCCCCGCGCAGCTGCTCGAGCCCGCCGGAGTCGATCGTTCGCACGCCGAAGCGCTGCGCGACGCGATCCGCCGCGGCGCGTGCGGCCGCGAGCGCTTCCCTGCCCGGCGCCGGCGCGTGGCGCGTCTGGCCGTGCTCGAGCTCGAAGCCGGCAAGGTGCCAGCCCATGGTGCCGTTCTGCAGCGCCACCACCTTGTTCGGCAACCCGGCGTTGATCAGCGACTGCGCGCCGATGATCGAGCGCGTGCGTCCCGCGCAATTGACCACCACCAGCGTTTCAGGGCGCTTGACGACTTCGTGCATGCGGTAGACGAGCTCCGCGCCCGGGCAGTCGAGCGCGCCGGGAATGTTCATGACATGAAACTCGTTCATCGGGCGCGAATCGAGCACCACCAGATCCTCGCCGGCATCGAGCTTCGCCTTGAGCTCGGCAGCGCTGATGCGCGGCGTGCCGCAGGCGTGCTCGACGTGCTCGCCGAAGGCCTTGCTCGGCACGTACACGCCCGAGAAGACCTCATAGCCCGCGGCGCGCCAGCCGCTGACGCCGCCGGCCAGCACCGCGAGGTTGCGCCAGCCGAAGCGCCGCATCAGCGCCGCAGCACGCTGCGCGAGGCTCTCGTCGTCGTCGCACAGTACGACGCGCGTCGCGCGTCGCGGCACAAGCCGGTCGAGCACCAGCTCGAGCTTGGACAGCGGCGCGCAGGCGGCCGTCAGCAGGTGGCCCTTCGCGAACACGCCCTCCTCGCGCACGTCGATCAGCGCGAGCTCCCGGCCATCGCCGAGCATCGCGCGCAGCTCCTGCGGGCTCGCGAGCGGCGAGAGGATGATGGGCTTTTCCATGAACACGCGATAGGCGCCGCCCGCCGCGCTGCCGAAGCCGATGCGCTGCGGCAGATCCTCGAGCGTGTGGCCGTAAAGATGCAGGTGCAGCGACGGCGCGTTGCCGAGCACCTCGATGGTATGGAAATCGTCCGGCAGCAGGGCGCAGGCATTGCCCCGGCGAACGGTCAGCTCATGGGTCTTCTTCAGCTCGCCGACACCCTCGGTGCGGCGATCGTCGACCCGATCGTAGAACACGTTGTGCTCTTCACCGTAGACGCCCGAGATCGATGCCCAGGTCGTGTGGTTGTGCGGCGGCTGCGCCTTGCCGGGCAGGCCGGCCGAGCCGTAGAGCGCGAAGCTGCCGTCCGGATCCTCGGCAAGGTGATAGATCCCGCCCGGCTTGCCGGCGCGCACCGGGAACTGGGCCGGCGGAAAGAGCTCGCTGCGCGCGGCAAGCGCGGAGAGTGCGGCCTTCACTTCGTCGAGCGAGCCCCGATCGACGCCACGGCGCGCGACGATGGCGCGCACCGCCTCGAGAGTCTGCGCGACCGCGGCCGCGCGATCGTCCATGATGGCCATGAAACACCTCCTTTGGCGCCATCATAGCCGTAGCATAATCGGGCGTACCCCTTGATTTCGCAGGAATCCCTTGCAACCATTACAAGGCATCCGGGTCATCGAGTTCTGCCAGATTGCCGCCGGCCCGTTCGCCGCCATGCTGCTCGCCGACCAGGGCGCCGATGTCATCAAGGTCGAAGCGCCCGAGGGCGACGGCATGCGGGGCTGGCCTCCGCACACGGGCGGGTTTTCCGAGAACTTCGCCTCGCTCAATCGCAACAAACGCAGCGTCGTGCTCAACCTCAAGGACCCGGCCGAGCTCGCCGCGGCGAGAAGGCTCTGCCTGTCGGCCGACGTGGTGCTGGAGAACTTCCGCCCTGGCGTGATGCAGCGCCTCGGGCTCGGCTACGAGGCACTCGCACGGGAAAAGGCCTCGCTCGTGTACTGCTCGATCTCGGCCTACGGGCAGGATGGGCCCCGCGCCCAGGAAGGCGGCTTCGACGTCACGCTGCAGGCCGTAGGCGGCGTGATGAGCGTTACTGGCGAGCCCGAAGGCGCGCCGGTCAAATGCGGTGTGCCACTCACCGACTTCGCGGCGGGTCTTTATGGCGCCTACGCGGTGGCCGCAGCGTTGCTAGAGGTGAAATCGAGCGGCAAGGGTGCACGCATCGACGTGCCGATGCTCGGCACCACGCTCGCCATCGCCGCACTGCAGACGAGCGAATATTTCGGAAACCAGCGCGATCCGCAAAAGCTCGGCTCGGCGCACCCGAGAAACGCGCCCTACCAGGCGTTTCGCTGCAAGGACGGCTACTTCGTCATGGCCGCGGGCAACAACGACCTGTATCGGCGCGCGTGCGAAGGCATCGGGCGCGTGGACCTCGTCGCAGACGCGCGCTTTGCCAGCACTGCGCTGCGCGCGCAGAACCAGGTCGCGCTCAAGGACCTGCTGGAGGCTGAGTTTGCCAGGCGGACGGCGGCCGAGTGCCTCGCGATCATGCGCAAGCAAGGTGTGCCGTGCGCGCCGATCAACCGCTACTCGGAGGCGCTCGCCGACCCGCAGGTCGCGCACTACGGCTGGGTGCAAGCGCTCGAGCTGCCGGGCGGGGCGAGCACGCGCAGCTTCCTTTCCCCCCTTGGCCGGCCGGATGCGGTGCGCCGCCGCCCGCCCGCGCTTGGCGAGCACACCGAGGAAATCCTGCAGGAGATCGCCCGATGAAGAATATCGACCGCTTTCGCAGCTTCGTGCAGGACATGACGCGACTCGTCGAGCGCCATGGCGCCGATGAGCCGGCGATGCTGGAGCGCGGCGAGCACCTGCTGCACGCGCTCGTCACCCACGACGACTGGCTGCCCGATGAGTTCGCGCGCCCGTCTTCCGAGTCCTACCGCCAGTACCTGCTCCATTGCGACCCGCTCGAGCGTTTTTCGGTGGTGAGCTTCGTGTGGCAACCGGGACAGAGAACACCGGTGCACGACCACACGGTGTGGGGCCTGGTCGGCGTGATGCGCGGCGAGGAGCTGTGCGAGGAGTACGCCGGCGCGAAAATCGGCACGCCGATGATCCCCACGGGCGCACACCGCGTGAAGCCAGGCGACATCGACCGCGTTTCGCCGAGCATCGGCGATGTCCACGTGGTGTCGAACGCCACGCCCGACCGCACCGCGATCAGCATTCACGTCTACGGCGCGAACATCGGTGCCGTGAAGCGCCACACCTTCGATCCGCAAACGGGCGCACCGCGCGAGTTCATCTCGGGCTATCACAACGCGACCATGCCGAATCTGTGGGACCGTTCCGTGGCGCGCGCAGGCCCGTGAGGCGCGCGCTACTGCTTCTTGGGCTTGCCGCGGCTCCGGCCCTGCAAGCTGCCGCGAGCTTCGATTGCACGCCGCCGAACGAGGGCAACCGGCCGTTCTTTCGCGCCATCAGCAAGGTGCGGGTGCTGCCGGAGACCGAGGCCTGGGCCGCGCAGGCCACCAAGCGCGGGGCGGCGGTGCACTACGTGCTCTCGATTCACGAGACGATCGAGGCCTTCGGCCTGTGCCACTGGACCGTCGAAGTGAAGGCCGACGGCGAGCTCTGGAAGCGCTTCTACGTGAGCCCGGACGGCGAGAGCGTGCTTGCGCAGGCGCCGAGCGGCAAGCCGTCGCCACGCTCGGATTGCACGCCCTGAGCCGCGAATCGCACCGCATCGCGCCATCAGCGATGCGCCGTACGAGATGCATCGACCCTAGCCCTTGGGCGGTGGCGCGATCGCATCCTCGTAGCGGTGGCGCCGCGTGATCTTGCCGGCGTGCTGGAAGATTTCGAGCGTGGCCTCGAACGCCGCGCGCGTGATCTCGACGTGCGGCGACCAATTGCCCAGCTTCTGGTAGGCGGCGATCGTCGCGGCCAGCACGGCGGGGTCGGTTTTCGGGAAGAACCCCGCCTCGCGCTTCGCAACCTCGGCCGCCGGCGTGACGAGCAGCCACGCACGGGCCTTGCGGTAGGCGCGCATGAACGCTCGCGCCATGTCGCTCTCGAGCCACGCCCGAGTCGCGGCGAGACTGGAGAAAGCGCAGGGCCCGATCGCGTCGCCGAGCGCGGCGACGATATGACCGGCACCGTCGTGCTCGAGCTGCTGCGGCGCCGGCCCCTGCAGATGGACGTACTCGCCGGTGCCTGTGTTGAAAGCCTCGATCATTCTCTCGGTGGAGCCCGCGTCAACCGGCTTGATGGCCGCGAAGTCCAGGCCGCGCTTGAAGCACGCATAGCGGAACATCACCATCGGCTGGCCGCCATGGTCGATGACGACCTCGCGGCCCTTGAGGCGTTCCCAGCGGAAATCGGGCTCGGGCTTGCGCCCGACGAGAAAAAAGCCGTCCTTCTCGTTGATCTGCGCAAAGTGCAGCGCGGGCGGCGTCCTGCCCTGCTCGAGCGCGGTGATCGCCTGCGAGGGCGCTGACTGCGCCACGTGCACCGAGCCGTCAACCAGGGCATCGATCGCGGTCTTCCCGGGCGGCGACACCGAGTGCTTCGCCCGCAGTCCCTCGGCCTCGAGGAAGCCTCCCGCCATCGTCGCGATGAGCGGCGAATAGAACGCCGAGAAACGCGTGAACTGGATGCTGATGTCTTGGCTCAAGCTGGCCTCCTGGAACGGGAACGTCGCCCGCGCCCGCTGCCGCGCGCGCGTCCCGGGACCGTCGCGGCGCTCACTTCAAGTGCCGCTCGAGGAACTGCAGCGTCCTGCGCCACGCAAGCTCGGCCGCCTCGCGGTTGTATTCGACGATCGGCAGCTTCTTCGTGTCCGCCGTCTCGTTCGCGAACGCATGCTTCGCCTTGTAGCGGTGGAACTCGAACTTGACCTTCGCGTCGCGCAGCTTCTTTTCGAGCTCGTCGACCTTGGCGATCGGGAAAGGGACGTCGTCGGTCGCATAGTGGCCCAGGAGCGGCACCTTGATCTTGCCTGCGTCGATGTACTCGAGCGGCGGAAAGCCGTACCAGGGAACTGCCGCGTCAGCCTCGGGCACGTTCACCGCGGCAAGCAGCGTGAGCGCACCGCCCATGCAAAAGCCGGTGACGCCCACCTTGGCGCTGCCCGAGGTCTTGAGGTGCTTGACCGCGCCGCGCACATCCTGACCCGCCGCGTCGCCGAAGTTCAACCCCGTCATCAAGTGCTCGGCTTCGTTCGCCTCGATCGCCACCTTGCCGCGGTACAAGTCGGGTACCAGCGCGCGGTAGCCGGCCGCGGCAAGCTTGTCCGCGACGCCCCGGATCTGGTCGTTCAGTCCCCACCATTCCTGGATCACCACCATCCCCGGAGCCTGACCGCCTCCCTTGGGTTCGGCGAGATATCCGTTCACGTCCTTTCCGTCAGGCCGTTTGAAGCTGATGGTCTTGCCCATGTGGCCTCCCCTCCGAATGAAACATCATTGCGAGAAAGACGCTTGTCCGATTCGATTATTCAATCACGCCCAGGCGTCCGTTGTGACTCCCCATGTACCAATATCGCCCCTCGCCGTCCACAATCGCCTTGCGGATGCCGACGCCTTTTGAAGGCAGATCGAAAACGCGGAACCGCTCCGTCTTCGGATCGAACAGCGCCACGGTGTCGGTGTCGATCTCGTTCGCCCACACGCGCCCCGCCTCATCCACGGTCACTGCGTAGGGCCCGGCACTCGGACCGGCGGGCATGGTGTATTCCTTGACCACCTTTATCGTCTTGGGATCGACCTTGGCGAGCTTGCCGTTGCCGTACAGGGTCACCCATAGCATGCCGTCGGGCGCGGCGGCGATACGGCGCGGGCGCGAGCCGGAGCCGGTGCGCAACTCCTCGATCTTGCCGGTCTTCGGATCGTAGATCCCGAGCGCATTTGCGCCCATGCGGCAGACCCAGATGCGTCCTTCGCCGTCGATCGCCAGGCCGTAGGGCCCGCCGGGCATCGGGACCTCGCTGATCCTTCCGCTGCCGCGATCGAGTTTGCCGAGATAGCCGCCACCCTGTCCCGTGAACCAGACGTTGCCGGCCGCGTCGAGCACGAGCGTATGCGGGTTGCCGCCGCCCGAAGGCGTGCGGTGCTCGATCACCTTGCCGGTGGCCGGATCGAGCTCGCCGATGGTGCCGTTGCCGTGGCCGGTGTAGAACACCTTGCCGTCGAGCGCGACGACCAAGCCGTGCGGGCGCGCGCCGCTTGGCAGATCCCACTCCTTGAATACCTTGGCCCGGGTGTCGAAGCGCGCGATCTTGTTGCCGTTCATGACGGCGATATAGATGTTGCCGTCCGGGCCGATCGCCGGGTCGCGCGCGAACTGGGGCGTCGGCACTTTCCACTCGTTGATGCGCCCGGCGATCTCGCGCTGCCCGGGCGCGACACCGTAATTTGAGCCGCCCGCGCCCGCCTGACACGCAAGCGCCGCGAGCGTCAGCGCCACAACGGTCCTCATTGCGCCCCCCTCAGTGCCTCGGCATGAGGCGTTCGTCCACATCGATGCGCAGACCGTCGGTGAGCCGGTTGGTCTCGTTCGCGAGGCCGACCACCGCGATCAGCTCCATCAGCATGGCGTCGGTCATGCCTTTCTTGCGCGCCGCCGCGGTGTGCGAATAGGTGCAGTACTCGCAGTTGTTGGTGGCGCTTACGGCAATGTAGATCATCTCCTTCACCAGCGGATCGAGCGCACCCGGCGCCATCACCTGCTTGATGTTGGCCCACATGCGCTTCAACTGCGCCGGATCGTTCGCCAGCGCCTTCCAGAAATTGTTGATCCAGTCGATGTTGCGCGTCTTCATGATGTCGTCGTAGACCGCCTTGACCTCGGGCGAGGCATCGGCGTACTCGATGAGCTTGACCAGCGCCATGGTTCCCTCCGTGCGTTGCAACCATTATAGTAAGCGCATGAAGCTCAAAGGTTCCTGCCACTGTCGCGCGGTGCGCTTCTCGTTCGAATCCGAGACGCCCTATCCGTACATGTACTGCTACTGCTCGATCTGCCGCAAGACGGCGGGCGGCGGCGGCTACGCCATCAACATCATGGGCAAGGCCGATACGCTCAAGGTGAAGGGTGCGCGCAACCTTAGCATCTATCGCGCCAAGACCTCGCCGCGCGCCAAGCCCTCCCCGGGCAAGCGCCATTTCTGCAAAAAGTGCGGCAGTGCGCTTTGGGCACGGGATCCGCGCTGGCCGAAGTGGTTCTATCCCTTCGCTTCGGCGATCGACTCTCCGCTGCCCAAGCCGAGGGAGCGCCAGCACATCCTGCTCAACTACAAGCCCGGCTGGGTGCCGGTGCATGCGGGGCCGCTCGACAAGCGCTTCCGCGAGTTCCCGCGCGAGGCGATCATCGACTGGCACACCAAGCGCGGACTGCTGCGCTGAGCCCATGCTCGAGTGGCTAGCCCGTTTCGAGCCGCAGACGGTCCTGCTCGCGGTCGCGGCGCTCGGCACACTCATCGCGCTCCCGTTCCTGATCGGCGCGTTCCGCCGGCTTGCGCGGCTGCAGCTCGTGCGCGGCACGATGTTCATGCTGAGCGGAACCCTGATCGTGCTTCTCGGCATGGTCGCGGCGATGCTCGCTGCGAGCCTGCATACGTACGCGCGGCTCACGCATGAGCAGGAGGCGGGACGCGTCACGATCCGCAAGCTCGGCGAGCGCCAGTTCACGCTGACGCTCGAGACGCCGAAGGCGGCGCCGCGGCATTTCGAGCTGCGCGGCGACGAGTGGCAGATCGACGCACGCGTGCTTAAGTGGCGCGGCATGGGCGCACTGGCGGGTTTCGACACGGTCTACCGCCTGGAGCGTATTTCGGGGCGCTACGCCGATACCGCCCAGGAACGCGCCGGACCACGCTCGGCGCATGCGCTCGCCGACGAGCCGAGCCTGGATTTCTGGGCGCTGGTGCGCCGCTATCACGATTACATGCCGCTCGCCGATGCCCTCTACGGCAGCGCGGCCTACGTGCCGCTCGCCGAAGGCGCCGAGTACCGCGTCTCGGTTTCGTCCACGGGCCTGGTCGTGCGGCCGGTGAACGAGGCGGCCAAGCGCGCCGTGACGAGCTGGCGCTAGCAGGCCGGCTGCGTTGCCGGCGGCCGGGACCGACATGCCAGGAGAAAACGCATGAGCACCGAGCAAGGCGCCAAGGTGAGCAAGACAGACGCGGAGTGGGCGAAACAGCTCACGCCGCTTCAATTCAAGGTGACGCGGCGCCACGCCACCGAGCCCCCGTTCAGCGGCCCGTTCAACGAACTCAAGGACCAAGGCGTCTACCGTTGCATTTGTTGCGGCGCCGAGTTGTTCTCCTCTGCGCACAAGTTCGATTCGGGTACCGGCTGGCCGAGCTACACGCAACCCCTCCATGCGCACAACATCGGCACCCGGGAGGACTACAGCGATTTCATGCGGCGTACCGAGGTGCACTGCGCCGCCTGCGACGCTCACCTGGGGCACGTGTTCGACGACGGCCCTGCGCCCACCGGCCTGCGCTACTGCATCAACTCGGCGTCGCTGAAATTCGACAAGTCCTGAGACATAGTGCGCGCCGCGCACGGGGCGGAGCCCGCGTGCACTGGTAGAATCCCGCCCCTGAATGAAACTGCTCTTCGACCTGTTTCCGGTCATCCTGTTCTTCGTCGCGTTCAAGCTGGCGAACATCTACGTCGCGACCGCCGTGGCCATGGCGGCTACCGTCGTGCAAATCAGCTGGGTCTGGCTGCGCCACCGCCGCGTCGAGCCGATGCTCTGGGCGAGCCTGGTCATCATCCTGGTATTCGGCGGCGCCACGCTTGCGCTGCAGGACGAGACCTTCATCAAGTGGAAGCCCACGGTGCTTTACTGGCTGTTCGCGTTGGTGCTCGCAGGCACGCCGCTACTGTTCAAGCGCAACCCGATGCGCGCCATGCTCGGCAAGCAGATCGATCTGCCCGATCACGCCTGGGGCAAGCTCAACTGGAGCTGGTGCGGGTTCTTTCTGTTCATGGGTGCGGCGAACCTGTTCGTCGCCTATACGTTCTCGACCGACCTGTGGGTCAACTTCAAGCTTTTCGGCGGCATGGGGCTGATGCTCCTGTTCGTCCTCGGCCAAGCGCTGTTCCTGTCGCGCTACGTCGAAGAGAGCGGCCAGAAATGAGCGTCGAGGCGACGATCCGCGAGCGGCTCGGCACGCTCGAGCCGGTTTCGCTCGAGCTCGTCGACGAGAGCGCGCAGCACCGCGGCCACTCCGGCTGGCGCGAGGGCGGCGACACGCACTGGCGGCTCAGCATCGTCTCGCCGCATTTCGCAGGACAGAGCACCGTCGCGCGCCACCGGCTGATCTACCAGGCGCTCGGCGAGCTGATGCAGCACCCGATTCATGCGCTCGCCATCACCGCGCGTGCCCCGGGGGAACCCGGCGCATAATGGCGCTGTCGACCTACATCGTGAAACGAAAAGGAATGCAATGAATATTCGATCTCTCGCAGGCGCCGTCGCGGCGATGGCCGCGCTCACCCTGCCCGTGGCCGTGCTTGCTCAGGCCCCGGCCAAGGACCTGCCGAAGCCGCCTGTACCGAAGGAAGCACCAAAGCCCGTCTCCAAGGAGGGCCCGGTGGCTACCGTCAACGGTGTGGCGATCCCGCAATCGCGCATCGACGTCATGGTGCGTGAACGCGCGCAGCAGGGCGTGCCCGACAGCCCGGAGCTGCGCTCGGCCATCCGCGAGGATCTCATCAACCGCGAGATCATCGCGCAGGAGGCGACGCGCAGCGGCCTGCTGAAAAAGCCCGAAATCGCGGCCGAGCTCGATTTCATCCGCCAGAATTATGTGGTGCAGACCTATGTCCGCGAATGGGCACGCACCCACCCGGCGATGGATGCCGAAGTGCAGAAGGAATACGACCGCGCGCGATCCGCTACCGGCGACAAGGAGTACCGCGCACGCCACATCCTGGTCGAGACCGAAGAGGAGGCCAAAGCGCTGATCACGGATCTCAAGAAGGGCTCGAAATTCGAGGACCTCGCGGCGAAAACCAAGGACGAGGGCAGCAAGGAGCGCGGCGGCGACCTCGACTGGAACGTGCCGAGCGTATTCGACAAGGCGTTTGCCGACGCCATGGTCAAGCTCGAAAAGGGCAAGATCACCGAGACCCCGGTGCGCTCGCGCTTCGGCTTTCACGTCATCCGCCTGGACGACGTGCGCCCGGTACGCTTTCCGCCGCTCGCGGAGGTCAAGGACCGCATCCAGCAGCAGCTGATGCAGCGCAAGCTCGAAAAGCTGATGATCGACCTGCGCGCCAAGGCGAAGGTCGAGTAGC
>JBFKUL010000083.1:0-10964 GCA_041635755.1 Burkholderiales bacterium
GAACAGCTGCCCTGGCGTCGGTGGATTGCCGCCGGGCAGGAACGCTTCGGCGAAGCCCGGTTGCGGCTTGAGCTCCGCGGTTTGCTGCGTCCACTGCCGCGCGATGGTCGGCGAGACGAGAAAGCCGTCTCGCCCGTAGCGCATGGCCGGCTCAAACAGCTTTTCGAAGGGCAGTTTGCCGAAGCGCTCCGAGAGCATGCGCCAGGCCGAGACGCAGCCCGGCACGCTGACGCTGTTCCATCCGCGCACCGGCACGTTTGTCTGCCCGGCGAAAAACGCCGGCGTCCAGCCTGCGGGCGAGCGCCCCGAGGCGTTCAGTCCGTGCAGCTTCGCCCCGTCCCAGACGATGGCGTACGCATCGGAGCCGATGCCGTTGGAAACGGGCTCGACCAGTGTCAGCGTGATGGCGCTCGCGAGCGCCGCGTCGACCGCGCTGCCGCCAGCGGCGAGCATCTGCAGGCCGGCCTGCGCCGCGAGCGGCTGCGAGGTGGCGACCGCATTGGCCGCGAGCAGCGGCTTGCGCGGCCAGGCGTAGGGAAAATCCCAGGAGTAGGGCAGCTTCATCAGGGAATGCGCTCGAACGGTCGGCTCATTGTACGGCGCGGCTCGCGCCTTTCGGCGCTCAGGCCGCCGCCGTTTCGAAGTCGAGCACGACGCGCCCAAGCACTCTTCCGGCCTTGAGCTCTTCGAGCGAGCGATTCACCTGCTCGGCCGGACGCGTGTCGATCGGCGTAGGTTTGATCTTGCGCTTCTTGGCGAGCGCCACGACCTCCTTGAGCTCCTGCAGGCTGCCGACGTAGGAGCCCTGGATACCGATGGCGCGCTGCGCGATCGGCGGCAAGGGGTGCGTGAGCTCGCCGCCGAACAATCCGCACAGCACGTAGCGCCCGCCCTTTCTCAGCGCCGCAAGACCGAGGTTGGCGGTCGCCGGCATGCCGACGAAGTCGATTGCGCCGGCGAGATTGCCGCCTGTCTCCGCCTGCAGTTTCTGCACCGCGTCCGGCGCACGCGTATCGAGCACCGACTTTGCGCCGACCCGGGTCGCGGCGACGAGCTTTGTCTCATCGATGTCGCAGGCGACGATGTTCTTGACACCCTTGGCGCGCAGAATCGACACGCCGACCAGGCCGAGGCCGCCGCAGCCGAGCACCGCGATCCAGTCCTTGGGACCGAGCTTCGGCATCTTGTTGAGGCCGCTGTAGGCGGTCAGCGCGGAGCAGGCAAGGGTCGAGGCGAAGCCCTCCTCGATGCCGCTCGCATCCAGCAGGTACTTCGGATCGGGCACCAGCAGGTGGCTGGCATAGGCGCCCGCGCGGTTGACGCCCAGAAAACGCGACCCGGAGACGCAGTAGTTGTCCTGCCCTGCCTTGCACACGGCGCATTTGCCGCAGCCGATCCACGGGTAAACCAGACGCCGCGCGCCGATGCGCACGCCCTTCGCGCGCGGCCCGAGCGCCTCGACCACGCCGAAAGGCTCGTGCCCGAGCGTAAAGGGCGGGACGCAGCCGCGTTCCTTGACGTAGAAGCGCTTGCCGCCGCCCCAGTCGAAGTAACCGTCCCAGATGTGCAGGTCCGAGTGGCACACGCCGGCGCGGGTCACGCGCACCAGCACTTCGCTGCCGGTCGGCTTGGGCGTTTCCTTGATCACCTTTTGCAGCGGCTTGCCGTGTTCGATGATGTCCCAGCTCAGCATGACGGTCTCCTTGATGGCGATTGCCGCGGCGGGTGCGCGGCGCTCAGGCTTTGGCGGCGGCGGCTAGCGCCTGGTCAATATCCCACAGGATGTCGTCGAGCGCCTCGATGCCGACCGACATGCGGATCATGTCCGGCGCGACCCCGGCCTTCAGCTGCTCCTCGTCGCTCATCTGCCGGTGCGTGGTCGAGGCGGGATGGATCACCAAGGTCTTCGCGTCGCCGATGTTCGCGAGATGGCTCATGAACTGCGCCGCCTCGATGAAGCGCTCGCCGGCGCCGGGGCCGCCCTTGACGCCGAAATTGAGCAGCCCCGAAGCGCCCCGGGGCAGATACTTCTGTGCCAGCGCGTGGTACTTGTTGCTCGGCAGCCCCGGGTAATTGACCCACGCCACGCGAGGATGGTCCTGCAGATAGCGCGCGACGCCGAGCGCGTTCTCGCAGTGGCGCTCCATCCTGACGTGCAGCGTCTCAAGCCCCTGCAGCAGCAGCCACGCATTGAGCGGCGGCAGCGCCGGGCCGAAGGTGCGCATGATCTCCATGCGCGCCTTCATGGTGAAGCCGAAATCGCCGAAGGTCTCGTGGAAGATCACGCCGTGATAGCCGGGCGAAGGTGTGGTGAATTCAGGAAACTTGCCGTTGCCCCAGGGAAAGCGCCCGGACTCGACGATCGCGCCTCCCATGGTGGTGCCGTGCCCGCCGATGTACTTGGTGGCCGAGTGCACCACGACGTCGGCGCCCCAGTCGAGCGGCCGGCAAAGGAACGGCGACGGTACCGTGTTGTCGACCACCAGCGGCACCCCGGCTTCGCGCGCGATCGCCGCCACCGCCTCGATGTCGACGATGTTGATGAGCGGATTGCCGAGCGTTTCCGCGTAAAGCAGCTTGGTGTTCGGACGTATCGCGCGGCGGAAGTTCTGCGGATCGTCGGAGTCGACGAACGTCGTTTCGATGCCCAGTTTCTTCAGGTTGACGCCGAGCAGGGTGTGGGTGCCGCCGTAGAGGGTCGAGGCCGACACGATATGATCGCCCGCCTTGGCGAGCGTCAGGATCGCGGTGGCCTCGGCCGCCTGGCCGGTCGCGGTCGCGAGCCCTGCGCGCCCGTTCTCCAAGGCCGCCATGCGCTCCTCGAACACCGCCACCGTCGGGTTGGAAATGCGCGAGTAGACGTTGCCGAAGGTCTGCAGATTGAACAGGCTCGCGGCGTGATCCGCCGAGTCGAACACGAACGAGGTGGTCTGGTAGATGGGCGCAGCGCGCGCCCCCGTGGCGGGGTCGGGGATCTGCCCGGCATGCAGGCACAGCGTTTCAATGCCGAATTTGCGGTCCGCCATGGCCCGATTCTACCGGGCCCGGGCAGCCCGGCACGCTCAGCCCCAGTTCACCTCGGGCACGTCGGCAAAGGCCTTGCGCAGGCCCGCCGACCAGATGCGGCTGATGTCGCGGAAGAAGGGATCGTCCTGCTCGAAGCGCCGCACCCGCGTCACGCATAGCGCGTCGGCCTCGTAGGCCAGCAAGTCGATCGGCAGGCCGACCGAGAGGTTCGAGCGCATGGTCGAATCGAACGACACCAGCAGGCATTTTGCGACTTCGGCCAGCGGCGTTTCGCGTTGCACGACGCGATCGATGATCGGCTTGCCGTACTTGGTCTCGCCGATCTGGAAGTAACGCGTTTCCTCGCTCGACTCGATGAAATTGCCTTGCGGATAGACGTGGAACAGGCGCGGCGCCTCGCCGGCGATCTGCCCGCCGACGATGAAGTTGCACCCCGGGTCGATGTTCTGCTGCGACAGCATCGGGCCATCGCGCGCCACGACCTCGCGCAGCGAATCGCCTACCAGGTGCGCGACGTCCTCCATCGACGTCAGGCCGAGCACGGTCGTCTCGGGTGCGCCCTGGCGCAGCATCGAGCGCACTTTCTGCGCGCTGGCAAGGTTGCCGGCGCTGAGCAGCACCACGACGCGCTCGCCCGTGACCTCGTAGACGTGCATCTTCTTGTGCACGGCCACATTGTCGACGCCCGCGTTGGTGCGCGAGTCGGAAGCGAAAACGATGCCGCGGTCGACGAAGGCGGCGACGCAATAGGTCATGGGGGCCGAATGTTAGCGCATCCGGCTATTGGTTGGACGTCACGTAGGCCGTCGCCACCATGGTTTCGGTGCCGCCGCCGGTGCGCGCGCCGCGGATGGGGCAGGCATCGAAGTAATCGCCGCCGACGGCAAGCTTGACGTGCGATTCGCCCGCTGGGCAGTCGTTCGCGATGTCGAAGCTGTGCCAGCGGTCGAGCACCCACGCCTCGGCCCACGCGTGACTCGCGACGTGCGTTTCCGCGTGACCGGGCGAGTGCACGTAGCCCGAGACGTAGCGCGCGGGTACGCCGAGGTGCCGGCAGCAGGAAATGAATACGTGCGCATGGTCCTGGCACACCGCCGAGCCGATGGCGAAGGCCTCGGCGGCGCTCGAGGACACGTGCGTCTCGCCGGGAATGAACGGCATCTTCTTGTGTATGCCGCTCGCCAGCTCGCGCACGCCGGTGAGCGTGCCGATGCGGCGCCGGTAGCGCTCGGCGAATGCAGCGAGGGCCGTGTCGGCCCCGGTATGCGTGGTGGCGCGAAGAAACAGCAGCGGGGAGAGCGTCACGCCGGTGAAATCCGCCGGCTCGTCCAGCACCGCAGCCGTCTCGACCGCGCCGATGGCGCGGATCTCGATCTCGGTGACCGGCTTGTCGAGCGTCAGCACGTGCAGAATGTTGCCAAAGCCATCGAACGTGCGCACGGCCTGTCCGGGCGTTTCCAGGCGCCACTCGAGCACGTGCTGGCGCACGCTGTCGCGGGGCGTGAGCCGGATGTACTGCGTCGAGGCGCGCACCGGCGTCTCGTACGAGTAATGCGTCGTGTGGTCGATCGCGATCCTCACACCACCCCCAGATAGGCGCGGCCGACGCGATTGCCGAGTTCGTGCATGTCGGCGAGGCACTGCGTGAGGAACTCGTGCATCCCGCCCTGGAAGATCTCCTCGATATCCGCGTACGTGAGGCGGGCGTACAGCTCCCAGGCGAGGCGCTTGGCCGCGCGGTCGTGTTCACCCTCGATCTTGCCGATCGCATCGCGCACCTGCTCGAGGCAGGCGGCGAGCGAGCGCGGCATGCGCCGCTCGAGCAGCAGCAGCTCGGCGACCTTGATCGGATAGATTTGGTCGCGGTACAGGGCGCGATAGGTCGAGAACGAGGACACCGAACGTAGCAGCGCGGCCCACTGGTAGTAATCGAGCGCGCCGCCGACGTCCTCCACGCTCGGCAGCAGCACGTGGTACTTCACGTCGAGAATGCGCGCGGTGTTGTCGGCGCGCTCGAGAAACGTGCCCAGGCGCGAAAAGTTGAACGCCTCGCCGCGCACAATGGTGCCGTAGGTGACGCCGCGAAACAGGTGGCTGCGCTCCTTGACCCAGTCGAAAAAGCGCGTCGCGCCGGCGCCGGTCACGTCGTCGCGCCGGATGCCGCGCATCTCGATCCAGGTCGCGTTGAGCGTTTCCCACATTTCCGAGGTCATCTGGCCGCGCATCGCGTGCCCGTTCTCGCGCGCCCTTCGGATGCAGGAGTAGATCGACGACGCGTTGGCCTCGTCGAGCGCGAGAAAGGCGATCAACGCGGGCATGCTCAGCGTACGATGCGCGGCGAAGAACGCGTCCACCGTCCCGGTGATCGTCAGCGGCGCGAGCAGGTTCTGCTCCTGCACCTCCTTGCGCCCGAACAGCACCAGGTTCGAGGTCACGCCGAGGATGCGTGCCAGATTCTCGGCGCGCTCCATCTGGCGCGAGAGCCAATAGATGCGGTCGGCCGCGCGTGAAAGCATTAGCGCGCGCCCCCGGGATCGGTACAGGGGGCCGAGGCCCCTTGCGCTGCGCGGGGCCCTCCCGGCCCCCCCGTACCCCCCAGGGTGATATTGGCGCGCATCGCGATCAATCGACCACCCAGGTGTCCTTGGTGCCGCCGCCCTGGGAGGAGTTCACGACGAGCGACCCTTCCTTGAGCGCGACGCGAGTGAGGCCGCCCGGCACGACCTTCACTTCCCGGCCCGAGAGTACGAACGGCCGCAGGTCGACATGTCGCGGCGCCACGCCTTGCGCGACGAAGGTAGGGCAGGTCGACAGCGACAGGGTCGGCTGCGCGATATAGTTGGCCGGGTTGGCCTCGAGTCGCGCGCGGAAGGTCTCGATCTGCGCCTTGCTCGAGGCAGGGCCGACCAGCATGCCGTAGCCGCCCGAGCCCTGCACTTCCTTCACCACCAGCTCTTCGAGGTGCTCGAGCACGTGCGCGAGATCGTCCGGGCGCTTGCACTGCCAGGTCGGCACGTTCTCCAGCAAGGGTGCCTCGCCGAGGTAGAAGCGGATCATCTCGGGCACATAGGGGTAGGTGGACTTGTCGTCGGCGACGCCGGTGCCGATCGCATTGGCGAGGCCGACGTTGCCGGCGCGATACGCCGAGAGCAGCCCCGGCACGCCGAGCAGCGAGTCGGCGCGGAACGCGAGCGGGTCGAGATATCCGTCGTCGATCCTGCGGTAGATCACGTCCACGCGCTGATGCCCGCTCGTGGTGCGCATGTAGACGAAGCCATCCTTCACCAGCAGGTCCTGGCCCTCGACCAGCTCGATGCCCATCTCGTCGGCAAGAAAAGCGTGCTCGAAGTAGGCGCTGTTATGCGGGCCCGGCGTGAGCACCACGACCGTGGGTTCGTGGCGTGCGCGCGGCGCCGCGCTGCGCAGCGTCTCGAGCAGCAGCGTCGGATAGTGCTCGACCGGCAGCACGTGCTGGCGCGCGAACAGCTCCGGAAACAGCCGCATCATCATGCGGCGGTTCTCGATCATGTAGGACACGCCCGAGGGCGTGCGCAGGTTGTCTTCGAGCACGTACCAGCGACCGTCGTTGTGGCGCACCAGGTCGATGCCCGAGACGTGCGAGTACACCCGATCGGGCAGGTCGAGACCGAGCATCGCCACCTGGTAGGCATCGTGGGTCAGCACCTGTTCGGCCGGAACCACGCCGGCCTTGAGAATCTCCTGGCCGTGGTAAATGTCGTGAAGGAAGCGGTTGAGCGCCGCGACGCGCTGCTTGAGGCCGCGCACCAGCAGCTGCCACTCGTCGTGCGGGATGATGCGCGGAATGGTGTCGAACGGAATCAGCCGCTCGGCGCCCTGCTCGTCGCCATACACCGCGAAGGTGATACCGACGCGGTGGAACAGCAGGTCCGCCTCGCGCCGCTTTTCGAGCACGCGCTCGGCGGGCGTCGCTTCGAGCCACTCGGCCAAAGGCAGGAAGTGCGGCCGGATCGCGCCGTCCGCCGCGCGCATTTCGTCGTAATGGCTCAACTGCGCATTCCCCTGTGAAGGTAAGACAACCGGCATGCCAAGGCGCTCCGGGCTTTCAGGCGAGCCGCATGGCGCAGGACCCGGTCCCCGGGTGCGTTCGGCCCGCGCGCGTCAGGACTCGGACTTGAGCGATCGACCCGCGAGCGGTGCGGCCGGCGCTTCGGCATCCGGGCGCGACGCGGCACGCCGGTAGGCCGAAGGCGAGATGCCGACCTGATGGAGGAAAAAGCGCGTGAAGTTGCTTTGCGCAGAAAAACCGAGCTGCGCCGATACGTCGGCGATCTTGGCCTGGCTGCCGGAGAGCTTGGCGATTGCCGTCTCCACGCACAACTTGTCGAGATACTCGCGCGGCGACAGGCCGGTGCACACCTGGAACAGGTCGTAGAAGCGCGAGCGCGACAGGCCGACCTGGGCGGCCAGATCGTCGATGCTCAGATCCTTGTTCGGATGCGCGCGCAGCACATCGATGGCCTGGCGGATGCGCGAGTCGGCGAAACGCGAACCGTGCCACGCAGGCGAGCTCGCGCGGCGCCGCGCAAGATAGGTGTCGACGATCGACAGCATCAGCTCCTGCAGCATGAACTCGAGCCGCTCGGCCGACAGGAACTGGTCGTTCAGAATCTCGATCACCAGCGTATCGGCCAGCCTGCGGACACGCGGCGTAATCGGCTCGACGAGATTCTGGAACGGGCGGCCATCACTTGCCGCGAATACCGCCGGGAAGCTTTCTCGCAGCCACTCACCGGAGTTGCGCAGCGCCAGCACCCGCGCCGCCCGCCCGGGCGCCGGCGCCTCGTTCGAATGCGCCACGTTCGCGTTGACGAACATGACCTCGTCGCGGGTCAGGCGCACACGCTCCCCGTTGACCCGGTAATCCAGGTCGCCGCCGTCGTACTTGATCGCAAACAGCGGATCGGGATGCGAATGAGGGGCTTCGGCGGACGATTTCTCCGCCAGCAGCAAACGCCCGAAGCGCCCTTCAAAGATTCGAATCAGCTTCAGCATGCTCCGAACCGGCGTGGGGCGGGTAGAACCAACCCCGGATGCACCAAGGATACTGGCAGGGTTCGAATCCCGCTAGGGGGTGGTGCGCGAGCGCCCGTGTGCCGGCAAGGCTCAATAGGCCAGCCAGCGCGGGCGTTTGGCCGAGATCACCCGGGTATTGACCCCCATCCAGTTGAGCCCGCCGAACAGACGCCCGTGCTCGATCTTGACGCAGTGATCCATCACGGTCTCGAGGCCGGCGCTGCGCGCCTTGGCGGCAGCATGCTCGTTCTTCACGCCGATCTGCTGCCACAGCACCTTGGCGCCGATCGCGATGGCGTCGTCCGCGATCGGCGGCACATCGTCGGTGCGTCGGAATACATCGACGATATCCACCTTCTCCGGGATCTCGCGCAAGCTCGCGTAGCAGCGCTCCCCGAGCACGTGCTTGCCGGCATAGCGAGGGTTGACCGGGATCACCCGGTAGCCGTGCTCCTGCATGTACTTGGCGGCGAAATAACTCGGCCGGAACCAGTCGCCCGACAGGCCGACCACGGCGATGACGCGATTCTCGCCGAGGATGCGGCGCAGCGTGTGGATGTCGTCCATCGGCGATGACTATACCGCATGCGCGTAGCGCGGCGCGGCGAAACGCCACGGCGGAAGGGTGCGCCAAGCGCCTATAATTTTGCTTCCAGACCGATTCCGGAGCGCGCGATGTACGTCGAGGAGCGCATGTATCTGCTGCACGCCGGCAAGGTGCCGGAGTACTTCAGGCTCTACGAGGCCGAGGGCATGGCGATCCAGCTGACGCATCTGCCGCACCTGGTGGGCTACTACGTGACCGAAGTCGGACCGCAGAACCTCGTCGTGCACATGTGGGGCTACGACGACCTCAACCAGCGCGACAGGTGCCGCGCGGCGATGCAGGCCGATCCGGGCTGGCAGGCGTATGTGCAGAAGATCCGCCCGATGATCCTCACGCAGGACACGCGCATCATGAAGTGCGCGCCGTTCTTCGCCGCCCGCCTGAAGAAGATGCTGGCGGCGGCGACGTAAGACAAACAGGGAGAGCAACTTGCAGTCCGACCTCAGGATACGACACGGCGGCAAGATCCTCGCCGACGCGCTTGTGGGTCACGGCGTCGGCATGGCGTTCGGCGTGCCCGGTGAAAGCTACCTGCCCGTGCTCGACGGCATCCACGATGTGCGCGATCGGTTGCGTTACATCGTCTGCCGGCAGGAGGGCGGCGCCTCATACATGGCCGAGGCCTACGCCAAGCTCACCGGTGAGCCGGGAATTCTGTTCGTGACGCGCGGCCCCGGCGCCACCAACGGCGCGGTCGGGGTGCACACCGGCTTTCAGGATTCGACGCCGATGGTCGTATTCATCGGCCAGGTCGGCAACGATTTCGTCGAGCGCGAAGCATTTCAGGAAATCGATTACCGGCGCATGTACGGCCAGATGGCCAAGTGGGTGGCGCAGATCGATCGCGTCGAGCGCATCCCCGAGTACGTCAGCCACGCTTTCCATACCGCGACCGCCGGACGTCCAGGCCCGGTGGTGCTGGCGCTGCCCGAGGACACGCTGTTCGCCGAGGCGGCGGTGGCGGATGCGCCGCGCTACAAGGTGGTGCGTGCGGCGCCTTCGCCCGCTGACATGAAATCGCTTGCGCAGATCCTCGGTCGTGCAGCGCGGCCTTTCGTCATCCTCGGCGGCGGCGGCTGGACGCGCGCGGCGGTGGACGCTTTTCGCGCGTGGGCGGAGGCATCGGGGCTGCCGGTGGGCTGTGCATTCCGCTGCCAGGACTTGTTCGACAATCGCAGCGCGCATTACGCGGGCGACGTCGGCATCGGCATCAATCCGAAGCTGGCGCAGCGCGTCAAGGACGCCGACGTGCTGCTGGTGATCGGCGCGCGCCTGGGCGAGATGACCACCAGCGGCTACACCCTGCTCGAGGTGCCGGTGCCGCGGCAGACGCTGGTGCACGTGCACGCCGGCGCCGAGGAGCTTGGCCGCGTCTACCAGGCCGCGCTGCCGATCAATTCAGGCCTTGCGCAGTTCGTCGAGGCGCTTGCCGGGGTGAAGCTCGATGGCGCGAAATGGCGCGACGGGACCAAGGCCGCGCGCGACGACTACCTCGCCTGGAGCGAGCCGCGGCCGATGCCGGGCAAGCTGCAATACGGGGAGGTGATCCGCGGCCTGCGCGCCGCGCTGCCCGATGAGGCGATCGTCACCGGCGGCGCCGGCAACTTCGCCGGCTGGCTCCACCGGCATTTCCGCTACGGTGGATTTCGCACCCAGCTTGGCCCGACCAACGGCTCGATGGGCTACGGGCTACCGGCCGCGGTTGCCGCGAAGCTCGCGCAGCCGGAACGAACTGTGGTCGCGCTGTGCGGAGACGGCGATTTCCTGATGAACGGGCAGGAGCTCGCCACGGCCGTGCAGTACAACGCGAATATCGTCGCACTGGTGGTCAACAACGGCATGTACGGCACCATCCGCATGCACCAGGAGCGAGAGTACCCGGGCCGCGTCTACGCCACCGAGCTGGTGAACCCGGACTTCGCCGCGTACGCGCGCGCCTTTGGCGCGCACGGCGAGACGGTCGAGTCCACCGAGCAGTTCGCGCCGGCCTTCGAGCGCGCGCGCGCCGCCGGCAAGCCGGCGCTGATCGAGCTGCGCATCGATCCGGATGCGATCACCCCGAGCACAACGCTCAGCGCCGTGCGCGCCAAAGCCCTCGCCGACAGGAAATAACATCCCGCGCCGCGCGACGTTCGCAACGCCGCAGCGCGATCACCACGAAAGCCGTCTCTAACGGCGGGGAGGGAGTCTGAGGGAGGGATCGCCGCCCTGCCTCAGAAGCCGCGGGGAGGGAGTCTGAGGGAGGGATTGCCGCCCTCCCTCAGAAGCCGGCTAC
>JBFKUL010000084.1:0-10796 GCA_041635755.1 Burkholderiales bacterium
CGAAGGCGGTCCGCCACCCCAGCTTGTGATCGACCAGATCGCGCTGCGACAGGGTGCGCTGGCCTATGCCGATCGCTCGCGCGAGGCGAGCGCCGACCTGTTGGTGCAACCGATCGAGATCGATTTGCTGCAACTTTCGACGGCGTCCGGCAAGCGCGCCAGCAGCTCGATCAAGGCGCAACTCAAGGGTGGCGGCTCGCTCGACTGGCAGGGTGGCCTGACGCTCGAGCCTCTCGCCCTGGATGGACGCCTGACCCTGGACGCGCTGCCGGCCGCGACGGCGTGGCGCTTCGCGGATCCGACCGCCAAGCCGCCGCCGGGTACACTTCGCGCCGCAACGAAGGTCTCCTTCCGCGGCGATCCGCGCAGTCTCGCGCTCGAGGAGCTTACGGCGAAACTCGAGGCCTTTTCGATCGAGCTCGCGGAGGGCGCGGGCCTGTCGCTCGGAACGCTCGCGCTTGCGCCGAGCCGCTTCCGCGTATTCGCGCGCGAGGGCGAGCTCGGCCCGCTGCAATTGGAGTCGCTCCGCTACGCGGCACCCGCGAACGGGCTCGACGCCAAGCTTGCCCGCGTCGAAACGGGCCCGGTGACGCTACAGCTCGACGCGCAAGCGATCCGTGTCGCCCAGGTCGCGCTCGAGGGCGCCACCCTCGAGGCGGCGCTGGAGCAAGGCGGCAAGCCCGCGAGCGTCGCGCTCGAGCGCGTCGAGCTCGGACAGATCGATATTGCGCTCGAGCAACCGAAAGTCTCCCTCGCCAGCGCAGTGCTTGCCGGGTTGCGTGCCGAAGCGCCCCCCGACGCGCGCGGAGGGCGTGCCCGGACACAGCTCGACAAGCTGGAGACCGGCGCGCTGCACGCCGAGCTCGGTCCGCCGGAAGAGCGCGTGGTGACGCTCGAACGCATGCTTTTGACGGCAATAAGCGGCGAAACGGCGCCCGACGCGCAGGGGGCCCGCGGCACCGCCCAGCTCGATCGCGTCGAGACCGGCGCCCTGCGCGTTGTCCTTGGCGCGGCGGAGCGACAGGCGCTGTCGCTCGAGCGCGCCGTGCTGACTGCGTTGCGCGCCGAAACGGCGCCCGACGCGCAGGAGGGCCGCGGCACCGCCCAGCTCGATCGCGTCGAGACCGGCGCCCTGCGCATTGCCTTTGGCGAGGCGGAGCGACAGGCGCTGTCGCTCGAGCGCGCCGTGCTGACCGCGTTGCGCGGCGAGACACCGCCCGGCGCGGGCGGCCGGCGCGGGCGCGTTCGGCTCGATCGGCTTGAAGCGCTGACGCTGCGTGTCGCACCCGGCGAGCGAGCGCTGAGCCTCGAGCGTGTCGTCCTGGCCGCGCCGCATTACGAAGACTCGCTCGATCAACGCGGGACCTTGAACGTGGTGCGGCTTGCAGAGCAGGCGGCGCCGGCCGAGGCGCCTGCCCCTGTCAAGCCGCCCGCCACGCCTTGGCGCGTCGAACTTGGCGCGCTGCAGGTCGGCGGCGGCTCGCTGCGGCTCGAGGATCATCGCATTTCGCCCGCTGGCCGCATCGATCTGGGCGACATCAAGCTCAGCGCCACGCGTCTTGTGCTGCCCGAGGGGAAGCCGGCCGAGATCACGGCCAGCCTCACGCTCAAACCGGGGGCAAAGCTTGCGGCGCGCGGACGCCTTGCGCTCGAGCCGTTTGCCGCCGACCTGCGGGTCGAGGCTGACGGGATCGCGCTCGCGAGCGCGCAGCCCTGGCTCGCACCGTTCATGCGCCCGCAAGTGGCCTCGGGCACGCTGTCCACGAGCGGCCGGCTGCGCGCCGCGGCGGCACCGCCGAAGGACGGCGCACAGATCGCGTATGACGGCGCGCTTTCGATCGCCGGGCTGAAGCTGCTCGAGGGCGCGAGCGGCGACGAGTTCGCATCGTTGCGTGCGCTGCAGGTCGAAGCGCTGAAGCTGAGCATCGCGCCAAACCGGCTGGAGATCGACGAGCTGGCACTGCTCGAGCCCTCCGGAAAGCTCGTCATCACCGAAGACGGGTCGACCAACCTCGCGAACGCGTTCGGCCCGCAAGGCGAGCCCGCAGCGGCGCCGAAGAAGGCGGCCGCAACTTCCGAGCCGGAGTTCGCCGTAAACCGCGTCACGGTGGACAACGCCAAGCTCGCGTTCTCCGATCGCACGCTCAAACCGCTCTTTACCACCCGCATTCACGAGCTCTCGGGCGTGATCAGCGGGCTTTCGAGCGACCGCGGCGCGGCCGCGCGCGCGGAGCTCGACGGTCGCGTGGACGAATTCGGTTCCGCACGCATCCGCGGCACGATCGACGTGAGGGCGCCGGGCACGCTCACCGACATGACGCTCCAGTTCCGCAACCTGGCGCTCGAGACGCTCAATCCGTATACGGCGAAGTTCGCCGGCCGCCGCATCGAGTCGGGACGGCTTGCCGCGGACCTGCGCTACCGCGTGCGCGACGACAAGCTCAAGGGCGAGAACAAGCTGGTCATCGAGCGGCTCAAGCTCGGCGAGCGCGTGGAGGATCCCGACGCGCCCAATCTGCCGCTCGATCTCGCGGTGGCGCTGCTTACCGATCTCGATGGGCGCATGCGCATCGGTATCCCGGTCGAGGGCGACCTGAGCAACCCGAAGTTCGACACCGGGGCGCTCATTGCCAAGGCGCTCGGCAACGCCATCGGCAAGGTGGCCACCGCGCCGTTCCAGATGCTCGCGGCGCTGCTGCGCCGGGATGTCGAGGAGCTCGACCACATCGATTTCGACCCCGGCTCGGCAAAGCTGCCACCGCCGGAGCGCGAAAAGATCGCGTCGCTCGCCAAGGCGCTCGCCGAACGGCCGCAGATTGCGCTGGCAGTGCACGGGCAGTTCGCGCTGAAGGCCGATGCCGAGGCGCTGCGCGCGCTCTCGGTGCGGCGCGCGCTCGCGCAGCGCATGGGCATCCCGCTGCGGCCGGACGAAGACCCCGGACCGCCCGGCCTTTCCGATCCGCGCACGGCGAAAGCCGCCGAGGCGCTCTTTGCCGAGCGCTTCGGAGACACCGCTCTGAAGGAAATCAAGCCCTCGGCGCTCGGCGCCGACACACCCGCGGACCCGCGGGCGCTCGCCCGAGCGCGGGTGAACGCGATGATCGAGAAGCTCACCGCGCAGGCGCCGCTCGCTGAAGGCATGCTGGAGAAGCTGGCTCAGGCACGCGCCGAGGCGGCACGCGCGGCGCTGGTGCAGGCCGGCGCCGATCCTTCGCGCATTGCGCTCGCGAAGCCCGAGCTCACCGAGGCGTCCGCGGACGCGGACGCGGTGCCGACGCGCCTCAGCATCGAAGTACGCTGAGGCTGCGCGTTTACTTACGCCACGGGCCGGTTCGGCGGCCGCTGATACGGGGGCGCGCTAGATCTTGGAGTGCGTGCCGTCGCAGAACGGCTTGCCGCCGGTGTGCTTGCAGCCGCACAGCCACACCTTCTGCGCCTCGCTGACGCTGAACTTCACGGGCGTGAACTCGCTACCCTTGTGCGAGCCGTCGCAAAACGGCTGGCGCCGCGAGCGCCCGCACGCACACCACCAGTAGTCGCCGGGCGCGAGCTCCACTGCGTACGGCGATTTCTGCGCCACGGTTGGTTCAGCCATCTCTCCCCCTGCGCGGACCGGGTAGGGGCATTGTGCGGCCCCCGCGATATTTTGCAAGTCGTGGCGCGCATGCGGTTGGCGCGCTCACGCGAAAGGTGAGCGCTCCCACGGCGCTTCCCGACTCAGTATGAGCCGGGCGAGATAGGATTCTGGTGATCGCTCACCTTGCGCTCACGCGAAAGGTGAGCGCTCCCCAAATTGCGCGTCCCGACTCAGTATGAGCCGGGCGAGGCGAAATTCTCAAAGCGGGTGAACTGACCGATGAACGTGAGGTCGACCTTGCCGATCGGCCCGTTCCTCTGCTTGCCGATGATCACCTCGGCGCGGCCCTTCGACTCGGGCTTGTCGGGGAAGTAGACCTCGTCACGGTAGATGAACAGAATCACGTCGGCATCCTGCTCGATCGCGCCCGACTCGCGCAGGTCCGACATCATCGGGCGCTTGTCGTTGCGCGACTCCACCGCGCGCGAGAGCTGCGACAACGCGACCACCGGCACGCTCAGCTCCTTCGCGAGCGCCTTGAGCGAGCGCGACATCTCCGAAATCTCGGTGGCCCGGTTCTCGTTGTTGCGCAGGTTGGTCACAGACATCAGCTGCAGATAGTCGACCACCACCAGCCCGAGCTTCCCGCCGAACTGGCGCCACAACCGCCGCGCACGCGTGCGCAGCTCGAGCGCGTTCAGCGCCGGGGTTTCGTCGATGAACACCGGCGCATCGTGCAGCTTGCCCATGGCGTCGGACAGATCGTGCCACTCCTGATCCGAAAGCCGCCCGGTGCGCATCTTGTGCTGGTCGACTCTCGCGATCGATCCAAGCATGCGGGTGGCGAGCTGCGCGCCGCCCATCTCCATGCTGAACACGGCGACCGGCATCAGCGTGGCGAGCGCAACGTGTTCGGCCACGTTCAGCGCGAAGGCGGTCTTGCCCATCGAGGGGCGGCCGGCGACGATGATCAGGTCGCCGGGTTGCAGGCCCGCGGTCTTCGAATCGAGGTCGTGAAAACCCGTGGGCACACCGGTGACGTCCGACGGGTTGTCGCGGTGGTATAGGTAGTCGATCCGCTCGAGCACCCGCGCCAGCACCGGCTTGATTTCCTCCAGGCCCGTGCCGCGCCGCGAACCCGACTCGCCGATCTCGAGGATACGGCTTTCGGCCTCGTCGAGCAGCTGCCCGATCTCCTTGCCCGAGGGGTTGAGCGCGTTCTCGGCGATATCGGTCGCGACCTGAGCGAGGCGCCGCTGCACCGCACGCTCGTGCACCAGCTCGGCATAGCGCCGGATATTGAGCGCACTCGGCGTGTTCTGCGACAGCGCGCCGAGGTAGGCGCGCCCGCCGGTCTTGTCCTTGTCTTCGCTCGCGTCGATCGACTCGGCAACGGTCACCACATCCGCGGGCCGCGCCGCCTCGATCATGCGCGTGATGTGGCGATAGATGCGGCGATGGTCGTCGCGATAGAAGTCGTCCGCCGAGACGAGGTCGGCAATCCGGTCAAAGGCCTGATTGTCCAGCAGCAGCCCGCCGAGCAGCGATTGCTCCGCTTCGACCGAATGGGGCGGCACCTTGAGCGCAAGCAGCTGCGGATCGCTCTCGCCCCGTGCGGCGGTGTCGAAGGCAGTGCTGGTTTGCGCGCGGGCCATGTCTGGGAGTCGGGGTCGAAGACGCATCATAACGCGCGCGTCGAACGCGGGAAAAGAACTACATCAAGAAATTTCGCAATCGCACGTTGCGCGCCGCGCTGCATGGCACGTGGCATGGATTTTCACGCCGTGCACGGGCGCGTCAACTCTCGCGCGGCGCGCCGGCGCGCGCAATACAAAACGAAACGGGCCGCGAAACGCGGCCCGTCCGGTGAAGCGGGCGCACGCCTATGCGCCCTGGCACGTGATCAGGCCTCGCCGAGCACCGATACCGTGATCGTCACTTCGACGTCGGTGTGCAGCCCGATCTCGATCGGGTAATCACCCACCTGCTTGAGCGGCCCCTGCGGCATACGCACCTCGGAGCGCTCGAGCTCGATGCCCTGCTTGCCGAGCGCCTCGACGATATCGTAATTGGTGACCGAGCCGAACAGCCGCCCGTCTACGCCCGCCTTCTGCGTGATCTGCACCGTCAGGCCGTTCAGCTTCTCGCCACGCGCCTGCGCTTTGGTGAGCGCCTCGGCCTGCGCCTTCTCCAGCTCGGCACGGCGCGTTTCGAAGGCCTTCAGATTCTCCGCCGTAGCGCGCTTTGCCTTGCCCTTCGGAATCAGGAAGTTGCGCGCAAATCCGTCCTTCACCTTCACGACCTCGCCGAGGTCGCCCAGGTTCGCCACCTTCTCCATCAGGATCACTTGCATGGCGCGTCGCTCAGTGCAGATCGGTGTAGGGCAGCAACGCGAGAAAGCGCGCGCGCTTGATCGCCGCCGAAAGCTGCCGCTGATAGCCGGCCGATGTGCCCGTGATACGCGCCGGAATGATCTTGCCGGTCTCGTTCACGAAGTCCTTGAGGATGTCGATGTCCTTGTAGTCGATCCATTCGATCTTCTCGGCCGTGAAGCGGCAGAACTTGCGGCGCCGAAACAGCGCTTTCTGCCCACGGTCCTTCTTGTCCTTGGCGAACTTGCCCTTTCCTTTGCCTTTACCTCTGCGGGGCGGTGGCATCTTCAGACTCCTTCAATGAATTCGATGTTCGTCACGTGTAGCACCAGCTTTCTGGAGCGCTTGCTTCGAGCGCACAGAAAGCCCTCGATTCTCACTTTGCTCCCGGGCGCCATGCCGGCAACCAGTCGCGCCTGCGTATCGAAGGCGATGGCGTCGACCTCGGCATGCACCTGGCGCGTCGCTCCGGCTTCGGTCGTCTCGGAATCGTGCCGGACGCGGAACTCGATCGCCGGAAGCCCCGCGGGCGTATGCCGCAGTGCGCCCAGCTCCGAAATCCGTCCCGAAAGCTCGCTCCGGTTCGCCTCGCCCAAGCACTACGCCGCAGGCGCTTCGGCTGCAGGCGCATCCGCCGGCGTGGCCTCGCTCGCGCGCTCCGGGCGCCCTTCGCCGCCCTTGTCCATGAGCGACTTGGATTTCTCTTCCTTCATCATCGGCGAGGCCGTCGTGACGGCCTTGTCCATCTTCACCACGAGGTGGCGCAGCACCGCGTCGCTGAACTTGAACGAGTGCTCGAGCTCGCCCAGCGTTTCGCCGTCGCACTCGACATTCATGAGCACGTAGTGCGCCTTGTGCATCTTCTGGATCGGATAGGTCAGCTGGCGGCGGCCCCAGTCTTCGAGGCGGTGGATCTTGCCGCTGCGTCCTTCGATGACGCCGCGATAGCGATCGACCATCGCGGGCACCTGCTCGCTCTGATCAGGATGGACGATGAAAACGATTTCGTAGTGTCGCATGCGATCTCCTTGTGGGTTGAGCCCCCCGTCGAACAAGAATCGCGGGTCGGCAAGCCGCCCGCGATGCGTGCGCGGTGCGGCAAGGAACGCGTCCTGGCCTGGGCCGGGAGCGCGAAAAGGGCTGAATTCTAAGCGAAATGACGCCGGCGGGGCAAGCTCAGCGTCGGGCCGCCTTGGCGTAGTCCGGATTGGCCACGTTTTGCGGTTTGCCCGCGGCGAAGGCAGCCAGGTTGCCAAAGGCGGTGCCGAAGTAGTGCTCATAGCCGTCACGCTCGACGTAGCCCAGATGCGGCGTGCAGATCGCGTTCGGCAGCGCGAGCAAAGGATGGCCCGCGTCGCGTACCGGCTCCTCCTCGTAGACGTCCACGGCGGCGGCACCGGGGCGCCCGGCGGCGAGCGCCGCAGCGAGCGCGCCCGGCTCGATCAGCTCGGCGCGGCTGGTGTTGACGAACACGGCAGTGGGCTTCATGCGGTCCAGGTCGGCGCGCTCGACGAGGCCTCGCGTCTGCGGTGCGAGGCGCACGTGCAGCGCGAGTACGTCGCAGGTCTCGAAGAAGCGTTCGCGGTTTGCGACGAAGGCGTAACCCTCGGCTTCTGCGCGCGCCCGGCTGCCCTCGCGTCCAAACGCCTGCACGTTCATACCGAAAGCGCGCCCGTAGCCCGCGACCACTGCGCCGATCTTGCCGAAGCCGTACACGCCGAGCGTACGGCCCCGCAGCCCGAGGCCGACCGAGCGCTGCCAGCCGCCGCGCTTGAGATTGTCGACTTCCTGCGGGATGCGCCGCATCGCCGCGAGCACCAGACCCCAGGTGAGCTCGGCGGTCGCGTGCGGCGTACCGGAGCCCTCCAGCACCGCGATGCCCAGGCGGGTACATGCGGCGAGGTCGATGTGCGGCCCCGCCTTGGCGGTCTGGCTGAGTGCACGCAGCTTCGGCAACCGATCGAGCAGCGCTTCCGGAAAGCGCGTGCGCTCGCGGATCAGCACCAGCGCCTCGAACGCGCGCAGCCGCTCGACGAGCGCGTCCAGATCCTTGAGCGTGTCGTTGAACACCGTGACCTCATGGCCCGCGAGCTGCGCCCAGGCTTGCAGGCTCGGAGTGGCGTTCTGGTAGTCATCGAGCACGGCGATTTTCACGCTTTCCTCCCTGCGCTGCGCCGGCGCACCGACTCGAAAAGGGCGACGCCCGAGGCCACCGATACGTTCAGAGTTCCGACCTCGCCATGCATCGGGATGCGCACCAGCAGGTCGCAGCGCTCGCGCGTCAGGCGCCGCATGCCGGTGCCCTCGGCACCCAGTACCCACGCGATCGCCTCGGGCAGATCGGCGTCATAAAGGTCCTGCTGCGCGTCCGCAGAGGTGCCGACCACCCAGATGTTGCGCTCCTTCAAGTCGTCCAGGGTGCGCGCGAGGTTGGTGACCATGAAGTACGGTGTCGACTCGGCGGCGCCGCTTGCCACTTTTGATACCGTCGGCGTGATGCCTGCCGCGCGGTCGCGCGGTGCGAGGACGGCGTGTGCGCCGGCAGCGTTCGCCACACGCAGGCAGGCGCCCAGATTGTGCGGGTCGGTTACGCCGTCCAGTACCAGCAGAAGTGGCGGCACCGCGAGGCCCTCGAGCAGCTGGTCGATATCCTCGGCCGCACTGTGCACCTCGACTCGCGCTACCACGCCCTGATGGCGCCCGCCGCCGTAGAAGCCATCCAGGCGCTTGGTCGGGACCTTGTGCAGAGCGACGCCGGCGCGCGCCGCGGCGTCCTCGACGCCCTTGGCGCGCACATCGTGGCGCTCGGCGTCCACAAAGACTTCGAGCACCGACTTCGGCTCGGCGCGCAAACGCGCAAGCACCGCGTGGAAGCCGAATACGACGCGTGGCTCGCGGTGGCTCTTGCTCAAGCCCTGTCTCCCGCGGGCACGAAATCGATCTTCCTGCTCTCCAGGTCGACTCGCACCAGCTTCACGCTCATCCGGTCGGCGAGCCGGAAGCGCTTGCCGGTTCTCTCCCCGAGCAGCATGTGGCGCGCAGGGTCGTACTGGAAGTAGTCGCGGCCGAGCTCCGAGATATGCACCAGCCCGTCGACGAAATAGTCGTCCAGCGTGACGAACAGGCCAAAGGGCGTCACCCCGGTAACGCTGCCGGAGAACACGCCGCCGACATGGTTCTGCATGTAGTAGCACTTGAGCCAGTTCTCGACGTCACGGCTCGCGTCGTCAGCGCGCCGCTCGGTCTCCGAGCAGTGCCGCCCAAGCGCCTCCCAGTCGACGCCGTCATAGTGCCGCCCGCCGAGCACGGCCTTGATCGCACGGTGCACCACGAGATCCGGGTAGCGCCGGATCGGCGAGGTGAAGTGCACATAGGCGTCGAACGCCAGGCCGAAGTGCCCCGCGTTGTCCGGGCTGTACACGGCTTGCTTGAGCGAGCGCAGCAATACGGTCTGCAGCAGCAGGAAATCCGGGCGCCTGCGGATCTTCTCGATGAGCTGCGAATAGTCCCTGGGCTGCGGCTTCTCGCCGCCGGGCAGCTGCAGCCCGAGCTCGGCAAGAAAATCGCGCAGCGCCGTGATCTTTTCCGGCGCCGGCACGTCATGCACCCGGTACAGCGTCGGATGCTCGCGCTCGGCAAGCAGATTGCCCGCGCACACGTTCGCCGCCAGCATGCACTCCTCGATCAGCCGGTGCGCGTCGTTTCGCTGCTCGGACACGATCTTGTCGATCTTGCCCTGCGCATCGAACAGCATGCGCGTCTCGACGGTCTCGAAGTCGATCGCGCCTCGACGTTGGCGCTCCTCGGAAAGCCTCGCGTAAAGCTCGTAGAGCGTCTCGAGGTGCGTGAACAGCGCCTCGCGCCCGCGCGCGGCCTTCTTCGCCGAAAGCATCTCCCACACCTCGGTGTAGGTGAGTCGCGCGCGCGAGCGGATCGCCGCCGGATAGAACTCGTAGCGGGCCACGGTGCCCTTGGGCGTGAGCGCCATCTCGCAGACCATCGCCAGGCGATCGACTTCCGGATTGAGCGAGCACAGGCCGTTGGAGAGCTTCTCGGGGAGCATCGGGATCACGCGCCGCGGGAAATACACCGACGTGCCGCGGCTGCGCGCCTCCTCGTCGAGCGCGTCGCCATGGCGCACGTAGTGGCTGACATCGGCGATCGCGACCCACAGCCGATACCCTTTGCCCTCGCGCACCGCGTGCACCGCGTCGTCGAAATCCTTCGCCGTTTCGCCGTCGATGGTGACGAAGGCGAGCTCGCGCAGATCGCGCCGACCGGTGCAGTCGGCCTCGCGCACCTCGGCCGGCAGCGCGCGCGCCGCGGCGAGTGCAGGTTTCGGGAACTCGTGCGGCAGATCGAACTTGCGCAGCGCGATCTCGATCTCCATGCCCGGGTCGGCGTAATGCCCGAGGACCTCGGCGACGCGTCCGATCGGCTGCGCGTGCTTCTGCGGCTGCGCCACCAGCTCGATCGTGACCACCTCGCCGGGCTTGGCGCGTCCGGCCTCGACGGGCGGCACCAGGATGTCCTGCGCGATGCGGCGATCCTCGGGCACCAGGAACAGCACCCCGTGCTCGGCGTGCAGACGGCCGACGATGCGCCGGTTGGCGCGCGCAAGCACCTCGACAATGATCCCTTGCGGGCGACCGCGTGAGTCGCGCCCGCTGACGCGTACCGAGGCGCGGTCCCCGTGCAGCACCTCGCGCATCTCGGCCGGCGGCAGATAGATCCACGCCGACCCGTCATCGGGAACCAGGAAGCCGTGGCCGTCGCGATGCCCTTCGACGCGTCCGGCCACGAGCGCGATGCGCTTCGCCACCAGCAGGCTGCCTGCGCGGTTCTGC
>JBFKUL010000085.1:0-10767 GCA_041635755.1 Burkholderiales bacterium
GCCGCCAGCGCGTGAGCGCCCATCCCAGTCGGTAGACCAGATCCGAAAAGCGATTCCGCAGCCTCATCCGGATTTCGATTCCATGGCGCGCTCGACGCGCGCGGCACGGCACAGTTTGTGCACGCCGGCTGCAGTGTCAAGGTCACAGTTCTTGGGTGCCGCTATTCGCGCACACGAGGTCGTGAAACGGCGACAGACGGGAAATGCTCGACGTCTGCGCAGAGGCGCAAGCCGCGCATCGCAGGTGTTCGGAGCTGGTCGCGGCGTACGCGAGGCGCAAACGCGCCCGGCGCGCCGAGCGGCGCTATTTGAAGACGTCGGTGACCAGGAGGTTCGGCAGCCAGGTCGCGAGGAACGGGAAGAAGATCACCAGGATCAGCACCGCGAGATCACCGAGGAAAAAGGGCACCGAGCCCTTCAGCACCTGCGTGACCGGTATCTTCGATGTGCCGCTCACCGCGAACAGGTTCAGCCCCACCGGCGGTGTCACCACGCTCATCTCGACCGCCAGCGCGAGCATGATGCCCAGATGCACCGGGTCGATCTTGAGCGCATAGGCGACCGGGAAGACTACCGGCACCGTGAGCAGCACCATCGCCACGCCGTCCACGAACATGCCGAGCAGCATCAGAACGCCCATGAAGGCGAAGATGAAGGTGAGCTGCGTCAGCCCCCAGCCGGTGACGATCTCGGTGATCTTCTGCGGCCAGTAGAGGTTTGCAGCCAGGAACTGAAACACGCCCACGCAGCCCACCAGGAACATCACCACCGCAGTCAGGTTGAGCGCACGGCACGCGGTCGGAATAAGTCCCCTCGCGAAGGCCCTGAAATCCGACAGCATGCCGTACAGCAGCGCGTAGCCGCAGGCGGCGGCCGCCGCCTCGGTCGGCGTAAACAGGCCCCCATAGAGTCCGCCGAGAATGACGACCGGCATGCCGAGTGCCGGCGCCGCACCCTTGAATTCCTTCCACAGGCGCTTGCCCTGGAACTCGCCGCGCGGCAGCTTCAGAAACCAGGCGATGATGATGACGCTCAGAATGTTGCCGGTCGCGAGCAACAGGCCCGGGACCACGCCGGCGAAGAACAAGCGCACCACCGAGGTCTCGGTAACGATGCCATAGAGGATCAGGATGATGCTCGGCGGGATGAGCATGGCGATGCCGCCCGCGGTGGCGACGAGGCCTGCCGCGAGCCAGTCCGGGTAGCCGCGCTTGGTCATCTCCGGAATCGCAATCACCGCCATGGCAGCGGCCATCGCGACGCTCGAGCCCGAGATCGCGCCGAACAGCACGCACGCCACCACGGTCGCGACGCCGAAGCCACCCGGCAGCCAGCCGACCAGGGCATCGGCGAAGCGGAACAGCTGGTTCACGAGGCCGGTGCGCTCCATCAGGAAGCCGGCGAAAATGAACAGCGGAATCGCCATCAGCGAATACCGCGAGATGAAGCTGAAGAAGGCGCGGAAGATGACCGTCGGGTCGAGCAGTGGATCGATCAGGATGTAGGTGAGGCTCGCCGCGCTGAGCGAGATGCCGATCGGCACGCTCAGGATCAGCAGCACGAACACCACGATCCCTACGATATTCATCCAGGACTCTCGTTGGCGGGCGCCGGCGGGATCAGTCCGGCATCCGGTCGAGCTGCGGTTTTTCTTCAGGGACCTCGCGGCCGCGCAGCTTCTGGATCTCGAACCAGATCTGGAACGCCATGGTGATCGCCATGAAGAGAAAGCCCACGAACAGCGCGATCAGAAACGGCGCCATCGGGAACGCGAGGCTTTCGGTGCGGCTCCCGTATTTGAGACTGTCCTCGAGCTCTGGGATGCCCCACCACACCGCCGCGAGCATGAAGATGAACGAGATCACCAGCGCGATCAGCTTGATGACCTCGACCGCCTGGCGGGAGCGCGGCCCGCCCGCCCCCAGGATCTCGAGCAGCACGACGACGTTCAGGTGCTCGTTATGCCGCTGCGAGATGCCGAAGTACAGGAAGATTGCGCTGACGATGAAAAAAGTAACCGCATCCTGCTGCCACTCGAAGGACACGCCGAACACGTAGCGGCGCACCACCTCGAGCAGCGCGAGAAGCGTGCAGCCGATGAGGATCAACGCCGCGGCGTGCGCCAGGATCTTGTCCTGGAACGCACGCCAGACGGCGTAGGCTTTCTCCACGCGCCCGACTCCGGGGCGCTAGCGGATGACGATCTTGGAGGCGTGCTTGGCGCAGTCGACCTTTTCGATCCAGGAGGTCCCGGCCGGGTGCTGCTTGGAGAGCTCGCGGCCTTCCTGGACGAAGGCGTCGACCCACTTGTTGGCAGCTTCCGGCGTCTTGGTCTTGACGTAGCGCGTCGGCGCGTCGCCCATCGCCGTTACCATGGCATTGACCTCCTCCGGCTTCAACCAGTACACGCCCGGCTTGGAGGGATCCTTGGTGCCGTACTTGTCGTAGGTCATCTTGTCGACGCACCAGTTGAGCTCTTTCTGCACCTGGATGGTCTCAGCGATCACTTTCTGCAGTGCACCCTGCGTCGCCGGGCTGAGACGATCCCACCAGCGCCGGCTCGCGCTCACCATGTAGTAGTCGCCGACGAACGCGCCTGCGCCGCCGATGGAGAAGAACGGCGCCTGCTCGCGCACCGAGAGCCAGCCGCCGATGCTCGTCATCAGGCCATCGATCACGCCGGATTCAAGCGCGCTCGGCACTTCGCCGAAGGCCATGACCACCGGGCTGGCCTTCCACGCCTCAAGTGAAGCGTTCTCGACCGGGCCCATGCTGCGCACCTTGCGGCCGGTGAAGTCGGCGGGACCTGCGTAGCGCTTCTTGCCGCCCACGCCCATGCCGAAGCTCATGTGCCCGGCGCCGAACACCTTGATCAGCTGGTTCTTCTCGAGCCGCTCGACCAGCATCTTGTAGGTCGAGGTCTTCTCAAGGTTGTCCACCGCGCCGACCGTCGTGAGAATCCCCGGCCCGACCACCGACATCATCCAGGCATCGACCGGCGCGGTCTTGCCGATCTGCATCCAGGTCATCTCGAGGTCGCCTTTGCGCATGGCCTCGAAGGCCTCGGGCACGGTGTAGAGCGCACCGGCGTAGTACAACCGCGCCTCGCTGCCCGGAATCACTTCGGGCAACCGATCGGCGAAATGCTTCATCGCCAGGCCTGCCGGGTGCGGCGGCGGCGGAAAGTCCCCTACAAAGCGCAGCACCACCTTGTTCGGTGTGCCCTGCGCATGCGCTGCGCGATCGGGGACGCCCAGCGCTGCGGCAACAGCCGTCACCACGAGCGCGGCGGCGGTCCTGCTAAACAGACGTCGATTGACGATACGGTCCACGGCAAGCTCCTCCTAACGGTTCTTGAAATCCGCCCTCTTCGTATTGTATTCCCGGCCGGCGGCCGGGGCCTCTGCGGGGTCAAAGCAACGGTAGCCGACGCCACCAGGAGCGTCAAGCGAACCCGACAAGAGTCCGGTGTTCCCCGCTGCGGCGCAGGGTCGCGCCCGCGACTCGGGCTCAGGGTCGCGCCCGCGACTCGACGACAGACAGAAACCGCGCCCGGGCCAGCACCAGCGCGAGAGCGGCAGCGACCGTAATGCCGGCGAACACCAGCCAGGAGGTCCGCCAGCTCACCAGTTCCTTGAGTTGCCCGCTGACGTAGAACGCGCTGCCCATGGCCACCGACTGCACCAGGCTCCAGGCACCCTGATAGGCGCCGCGCTTGCCAGATGGGGCAAGACGTGCCACGGCGGCGGGCACCGCGGAGCTGAAGATCAGCTCCCCCAGGGTAAAAACCAGCGCGCCGGCGAGCAGCGCCGGCACGATCCCGGGAACGAAGGCGAAGCACGCGTAAGCGCCACCGAGCGCGAGTCCGGCGAAGCCGAGCAGCCGAAACGGTCCGGCGGGCTCGATCCGTGCCGCAACCGGGACCGCGAGCGCGGCGATCAAAAGGCCATTGGCGCTCAGGATCATGCCGATCACGCCCTCGCCGAGTCCGAAATCGTGCGCGAACAGCGCCAGCGTGAACGCGTACAGCCCCATGCCGAAGGGAAAGATGAACGCAAGCGCGGCAAAGCCGAGAAAGGCGCGGTCGCGCCCTACGGCAAACGTGCGCTGCGCAAGCGACTCGCCCGAGCGCTCGAGCTCGATCGGCAGCGCGCCGCGCAATCCCCGCGTAAACAATGCCGCCACCGCGAGATAGCCCCCCGCGCCCATCAACGCCAGGTAGCCATAGCCGAGCTCGGCGAGCCACCCGCCGGGGGCCACGCCCACGGTGTAGCCGACGCAGATCGCGGCGTAATTGATGGCCAGCACGTATTGCCGACGCTCTGGCGGCGCGAGGTCGAGCAGCAGCGCGCTGCCGGCCGGAAACTGGATCGAGCCCGCAAGCCCCATCGCCAGGCTCCACAGGAGGAGCGTGACCGGCCCTTCGACCAGCAGAAAGCACGGCAGCACTGCCGCATTGGCAAGCAGCCCGGAGATCAGCAGCGGCCGGCGCCCGGTGCGGTCCGAAAGCGCACCGAAGAACGGTGCCAGCACGCCGCGCGAAAGATTCTCGGCGAGGAACGCCAGCCCGACGAACGCGATGTCGATGCCACGCTCGCGCACGAAGAAGATGCCGAGAAACGTCACCAGGCTCATCCGCGCTGCGACCGCGATCAGGTTGCCGGCGACGACGATGCGAATGCGGGGATCAAGCGCCATGGCAGGCGGCGGAACTTTCGTCTTGCATGGGGCGGCAGTCTAGCTGCGGCTCGTTGCCCGCGCACTCACCATCTCGACGCCGGATTTGGGCACGTATGACCGCAGGTATACTCGAGCACGTCAGACGAACACGACCTCGAGTCGATCGCAACGGAAATTCGATGAGATTCGAGTCGAGCGCCCGTCAGTTGCTGCTGCTGACCTGGCCCCTGCTCGCGGTCATCGGCTGCCTGATGCTGATTGCCGCCCTGGGCGTCAGCGTTATGTCAACCGCGCGCGCCTACGCGAGCGGCGAAGGGTTCTGGTCCAAGGCGCAGAAGCAGGCCGTGCTCCACCTCGTGCGCTACGCCGAGACCGGCGCCGAGGCCGACTACGGCCGTTATCTTGAGAACATTGCGGTAAACCTCGGCGATCGCAAGGCGCGGCTTGCGCTCGACCGACCCGATCCTGATCTCGAAACCGCCCGCCAGGGTCTTCTCGCGGGCCGCAATCATCCAGATGACATTCCGGGAATGGTCCGGCTGTTCCGCTATTTCCGGTTTGATCCGGAAATCGAGCGCGCGATCGCCCTCTGGGCGCAGGCCGACGTGCTGATCGAGCGTCTCACCGAACATGCGCAGGCGCTGCGCAGCGAGATCGTCGCGCGCGGCCCGGGCAGCGTCCGGACCGGCACGCTGCGACGCGAGATCGAGCGCATCGACGCTGAGCTTACGCCGCTTGAGGACGGCTTTGCGGTCGCGCTTGGCGCCGCGGTGCGCCGCATCGCGCTGTTTCTGATGATGGCGGGTGCACTGCTCTCGCTCGCGCTGATCGCGGCCGGCATCGTGATATCGAGTCGCACGCTCGCGCGCCTGCGCAGTGCCCAGACCCAGTTCGGCCTGGTCAACGACCACGTGCAGACGCTGGTCGCCGTCTATGACCGGGGGTGGCGCCTGCGCCGCGCCAACAGGCGCTTCATCCAGACCTTCGGCCTAGACCCGTCGCAAGCGATCGGAATGCATCTGAACGAACTCGCCGACGAGGCGCTGTTCCGACACATCGGGCCGTACTTCGAGCAGGCATATGCCGGCAAGGTCGTGAGCTACGAGCGTGAGTTCCAGGCGCCCGGCAGGCCGACCGTGCAATTGTCGGTGACGCTCGCCCCTGCCTTCGACGCCGAAGGCGGCGTCGAGCAGGTGTTCGCCTTTGGCGAGGACGTGACCGAGCGCAGGAACGCCGAACAGGCACTGAGGGCGAGCGAAGCGCGCAAGGCGGCGGTGATCGAGCTGGCGCTCGACTGCGTTATCAGTATCGATCGCGCCAGTCGCGTGCTCGAGTTCAACCCGGCGGCCGAGGCGACTTTCGGCTACACGCGCGAGCAAGCGCTCGGTCGCGATCTGGCCGAACTGATCATCCCGCCGCGGCTTCGATCGGCACATCGCAAGGGCATGGCACGATACCTCGAAACGGGCGACGCCAATATGCTGGGCCGGCGCGTAGAGCTACGCGGGATGCGGTCCGATCGCAGCGAGTTCCCAGTCGAGCTGTCGGTCTCGCCGGTCCAGATTGGCGGCGATCTCACCTTCACTGCATACCTGCGCGACGTTTCCGAGCGCAAGGACCACGAGCAAGCGCTCGCACAGCAGGCGATGCGCCAGGGCATCGTCGCGCGTTTTGCGCAGATCGCACTGGCGCACACCGATCCCGGCACCTTGATGAGCGAGACCGTGGTCGAGATTGCTTTCGGCTTGGGTGTGGGTTATTGCGGCATCCACGAGCTGATGCCCGAAGAGAACCGGCTGCTGCTCCGCGCGCAGATCGGCGGCCGCAATGTGGGCGCAAACCGCGTGTCCCTGGCGCATGATGCCTCGACGCTTGCAGGGGTCTGCCTCGCGGCGCGCCAATCGATCGTGGTGCGCGACATTCGTTCGGATACGCGGTTTCGCGAGCGCCCACCGGACATGCCCGCGGAGTTCCTGAGTGCCGTGGCGGTTCCGATCCAGGGTCCCGACGCCCCCTATGGCGTGCTTTGCGTGCAGGCGGCCGACGTACGTGACTACAGCACCGAGGAAATCGGCTTTCTCGAGACCATCGCCAATGCGCTCGCGGTCGCGTCAAACCGTCATCGCACTGAGAACCGGCTCGCCTATTTCGCGCAGTTCGACTCGCTCACGGGACTGCCCAACCGCAACCTGTTCCGCGACCGGCTCGCGCACGCGATCTCCCGTGCGCACCGGGGCGGAAGCCTCGTTGCGTTGCTGTTCATCGATCTCGATCGCTTCAAGGAGATCAACGACTCTCTTGGACACGAGGCCGGGGACCAAGTGCTGCGCGAGGTCGGCACGCGCCTGGGTAATGGCCTGCGCGAGGGCGACACGCTCGCCCGGCTCGGCGGCGACGAGTTCACCGTGATCCTCGAAGACCTGGACAATGCCGAGCAGGTGCGCACTGTCGCGGAAAAACTGCAGCGCGCGTTTGGCGAGCCGTTGCGGCTGGGCGGCCGGGAACTGGCCGTCACGCCGAGCATCGGCATCGCGATGTACCCGGCCGACGGCGATGACACCGATGCCCTGCTCAAGCACGCTGATATCGCCATGTACCACGCGAAGAACGAGGGGCGCGACAATTTCCAGTTCTATGCCGCCGACATGAGCACCGCGGCGAGCGAGCGGCGCTCGCTCGAGTACAGCCTGCGCCATGCGCTGGAGCACAAGGAGTTCGTGCTTCATTACCAACCGCTGATCGATCTTAAGGACGGCACCATTGCGGGGGCGGAAGCGCTGCTGCGCTGGCGGCATCCCGAATGGGGCCTGGTGCCGCCTGGACGATTCATCGGCATCGCCGAGCAGACCGGGCTCATTGTGCCGATTGGCGAATGGGTGCTGCGCGAGGCCTGCTCGCGATTGCAGCAATGGCGATCGGCGGACGTGCGGGTGGTGCCCGTCGCGGTGAACCTTTCGGCGCGCCAGTTCCGCAAATCCGACCTGGTTGAAGTCGTGCGCTCGGGCCTGCGCGACACCGGGCTTGATCCGAGCCTGCTCAAGCTGGAAATCACCGAGTCGCTGCTGATGGAGAATCCCGAGGCAAGCGGCGCGGTCCTCGAGGCGCTCAAGAATATGGGCCTCAGCCTCGTGCTGGACGACTTCGGCACCGGGTACTCGTCGCTGGCCTATCTCAAGCACTTTCCGCTGGACGTGCTGAAGATCGACCGCTCTTTCGTCAAGGATATTCCCAACGACGCCGACGACGTCGCGATCGTGCGGGCGACGGTCGGCCTCGCCCACAGCCTCGGCCTGCAAGTCACCGCCGAAGGGGTCGAGACCGCCGAGCAGGCCGCGTTCCTGCGAGGACTGGGCTGCGAGTACGCTCAGGGCTACCTGTTCAGCAAGCCGATCGAGGCCGCGGCGTTCGTGGCGCTGCTGAAAAGCGAGTCTCGCTTCGCGGGCGTCGGCTAGCGCGTTCGAGCGTCGAGAACTGAATTATCATCGCCGGCTCGTCCAGCGCCTGCGCGCCGACACTACGTTTTGCAAACAGCAAAGGAGCCGCAATGAGTTTCGCCCTTTCGGTCCAGCTTCGCATCAAGCCCGAGAACGTCGACGCGTTCATGAAGCACGCCATCGCCAACGGCAAGGCGGCGCGCGAGACCGAGCCCGGCTGCAAGACCTTCGAGCTGCTGGTCGACCCGAAGGACCCGACGCGGGCCATGCTCTACGAGGTCTACGTCGACGAGAAAGCGTTCGAGGCGCATCAGCAGACGCCGCACTTCAAGAAATATCTGGCGGAGGCCGTGCCGCTGCTCGCCTCGCGCGAGCGCAGCTTCTGGCGGCGCGTCGCGCCCTGAGCGCGGCAGCGCCCTGCGCCTCGCCGGCCCTTCATGACCTCGGCCCGCCCCTCGCTCGCCGAATCGCGCTACGCGTGGGCGCGGCTGTTCGCCTCGCTCGCGCTGATGACGCTCGGCGGGGTCGGCATGTACGCGGTGATCGTCGCGCTGCCCGCGGTGGAGGCCGAGTTCGGCGCCGCGCGCGGCGCTGCATCGCTGCCCTACACGTTCACGATGGTCGGTTTCGGCCTGGGCGGGGTGATGATGGGCCGGCTCTCGGATCGCTACGGCGTCATCGTTCCGGTGCTGCTCGGCTCGGTCTGCCTCGGGATCGGCTTCATGGTCGCGGGCTCGGCCGCCAGCCTGTGGCAGTTCGCACTGGTGCACGGCGTGCTGATCGGCTTTCTCGGCAGCTCCGCGACCTTCGCGCCGCTGGTTGCGGACGCCTCGCTCTGGTTTACGCGCCGGCGCGGCATCGCGGTGGCGATCGTGATCAGCGGCAACTACCTCGCCGGCGCCGTGTGGCCGCCGATCCTGCAGCGCATGTTCGATGCCTTCGGCTGGCGCGCTACCTTCGTCGGCGTGGGCGTCTTCGCGATCGCGGCGATGCTGCCACTCGCGCTGATGCTGCGGCGGCGCCCGCCGGCGCTCGATGCGCCGCGACCGGCCGCGATCGCGCCGCACACGCCCATGGCGGCGCCCTCGGAGCGCCCGCTCGGCTTTCCGCCGCAGGTGCTGCTCGCCCTGTTGTGCGTGGCCGGCGTCGCGTGCTGCGTAGCGATGTCGATGCCGCAGGTGCACATCGTCGCCTACTGCGGCGACCTCGGCTACGGCGTGGCGCGCGGCGCCGAGATGCTCTCGCTCATGCTTGGCTTCGGCATCGTCAGCCGGCTTGCCTCGGGCTGGATCTGCGATCGCATCGGCGGACTTGCAACGCTTCTCCTTGGCTCGGGGTTGCAGGCGGTGGCGCTGCTGCTGTTCCTGCCGTTCGACGGCATGGCGTCCCTTTATGTTCTCTCGGCAATGTTCGGCCTGTTCCAGGGCGGCATCGTGCCCTCCTACGCGATCATCGTGCGCGAATACTTCCCGCCGCGCGTTGCCGGCGGGCACGTCGGCATCGTGCTCATGGCGACGCTGTTCGGCATGGCGCTGGGCGGCTGGATGTCGGGCGCGATCTTCGATCTTACCGGCTCGTACCGCGCCGCGTTCCTGAACGGCATTGCCTGGAACCTCGTCAACATGTCGATCGCCGGCTTCCTGCTGATGCGCGCGCGGCGCATGCGCCTGGCGCTGGCGACGTAGCGACCGCCGCCAGCGCGCGATGGAATGACCGCGCCTGCCCTGGCCGACGTTCGGCGCGAGCTGCGTGCATTGGCCGACCCGCGGCACGCCGCGATTGCGCAGCGCTTCTTCAAAACGGGACCCGGCGATTACGGCGAAGGCGATCGTTTTCTTGGCGTGCGAGTGCCGCAGCTGCGAGGACTCGCGCGCAAGTACCGTGCGTTGTCGCGACGCGCCGCCTTGCAGCTTCTGCGCTCGCCCTGGCACGAGGAGCGGCTGCTCGCGCTGCTGCTTCTGATCGAGCATTGCCGGCGCGCGGACAAGGCGGCGCGCAAGGCCATCTGCCGCGCGTATCTCGCGCACGCCCGGTACGTGAACAACTGGGATCTGGTCGATGCCTCCGCCGAAGTCCTGCTCGGCGCGCAGGTCGACCCGGCCAAGCTCGGCGCCCTGGAGAAGCTCGCGCGCTCCCGATTCCTCTGGAAACGCCGCATCGCCATCATGGCCACGTTTTACTGGATCAAGCGAGGTGTGCACCATCCCACCCTGCGCATCGCGGAACGCATGCTCGACGATCCGCACGATCTCATCCACAAGGCCGTCGGTTGGATGCTTCGGGAGGTGGGCAAGCGCAACCGAATGCGCGAGGAGGCATTCCTGCGCACGCACTATCGGAGGATGCCGCGCACCATGCTGCGCTATGCCATCGAGCGCCTCCCGGAGCGTCGCAGGCGGGCATATTTGCGAGGCACGATCGGATAGGCGCCCTCAGGCGCTCGTCATCGCGGCCGCACTCGGCAAGAACCGCCGCGCACACCCCGGAGCGGTGAAGCGCGCTGGTATCATCGTCGGCCATGCCGGGCCCGCACGCAGCGCTCCAGATCGAGACCGTGGCGCGCGACCCGGTGCCCACCCGCGTTCACGCCACCGGCGAGTGGACCTTCAACGGGCTCAAGGAGCAGCGGGACGAGCTCGTACGCAGTCTCGCC
>JBFKUL010000086.1:0-10710 GCA_041635755.1 Burkholderiales bacterium
CTGGCCGTAGACCACGACGTGAAAGCCGTTGCAGGGTTCACCGCGGTGGCAGACATACTCGCCCTTGGGCACGCGCGTCACGCTGGTGCCGGCGACGATGCGTTCGAGCTCCTCCTCCGCGAGGTCGCTGACCAGTGCCAGGTTGCGCAGCAGCGCGTGGGGCTTGATCGCGGGGTGGGAGGGCATCGCGCGCGGTCCTCAGTGGCTCGTGCCTTCCGAGCGGCTGACCTTGTTGTACACGTTGTACTTGCCGACCGGCTTGTTCATCGGGATGCGCTTCACCTCGCGCAGCGTCCTGGCGTCGAACACGATCAGCGCACCGTCGCGCTCCCACAGGCTCGCCAGCACGTAGCGCCCGTAGCGGTCGAACTCGACGTGCGCGAGCGTCTTGCCGGGCTCGGGCCGGATCTGCGCGACCATCTCGAGGCTGTGCTTGTCGATCACCTGGAGCGTGTCGCGCGCGGTGGGGCTCATCATCGAGTCGACCCAGGCGTAGCGCGAGTTCTCGTGGCTGCGCAGGAAGAACCCCGGCCCGAGCGTCTCGATCTGCTTGACGGTTTTCCAGGTCTCGAGGTCGATCACGCTCACCACGCCGGCGCGCAGGTTCGGCGTCGCCATCACGCGCCGGCCACCCCAGTCCCAGGTCACGCCCGAGCCCAGGTGCGGCAGCCCGGGCAGCTCGAGCGTGGCGATGCGCCGGCGCACATCGAGGTGCACCACCTGGCCGTTCTTGCCGTCGCGCGCCGCGCCCATCAAGGTGCTGTAGTCCTGGGTGAAGAAGAAGTCGTCCAGTACTTCGTCCAGATACGTGCGCCGCGGGTTGAGAAAACCCGGAATGAAGGTACCTTCCCGGTAACGGAAGTCGTGCACCGTGCCGAGCGCGATCTCGGGCGCTTTCGGGTCGTAGGAGATCTCCCACACCTCGGCAACGTCCTTCAGCGCCGCGACGAAGCTCTTGCGCGGCGCCGCGTCGTACACCGCCGAGACGCGTGAGCTCGACGTTCCGGCCTTGTCCCGCACCGGGATCACCTTGACGAGGTTGAGCCCGGCATCGAGCAGCACCAGCGTGTGCGGCAGGTAGTTCGCGACCATCACGTAGCGTCCGTCGGAGGACACCGCGGCGTTGCGCGTGTTGATGCCGGCGCGCACTTCGGCCACCAGGGTCAGGTTCCACAGGTCGAACTTCGAGATCCAGCCGTCGCGCGAGGCGAAGAAGACGAAGCGCCCGTCGGGCGTGAACTTCGGACCGCCGTGCAGCGCGTAGCGCGAGGCGAAGCGATGGATCGGCTCGAGCCGGTCGCCGTCCAGGATCGAGACGTGATGATCGCCGCTCTCGACGACGATGAACAGGTTCATCGGGTCGGCGGCAAACTTCGGCTTGGCCGGCAGCGCGCTCTCTGCCGCGTGCACGATGCGCGAGGCGCGAATCTCGGCTTCGCTCCAGGCGGGCGCGGGGACCACCGGCGTGTAGATGAGGGCGACCAGCTGCTCGGCTTCGGCCGGGGTGATCTGGTCGCGAAACGCTGGCATCTGTATGCCCGGGCGGCTCTCGAGAATCACTCTGGCCGCGTCGGCGCGCTTGAGGCGCGAGAGGTTTTCGGGCAGCAGCGCCGGGCCCATGCCCCCGAGCCGCTCTACGCCGTGGCAAGAGGCGCAGTGGGTCCGATACAGGTCCTGACCCGCGCCGGCACTCGCGGCGCTGGCGAGCGCGAGCACCAGCGCGAACGGGCGCAGCGTCATGCCGCCGCCTCCGTCTCGGGCGCCTCCGCGAGCCCGATCTCCGCATCGGAGAGGTAGCAGGCCGGATCCTCGGCCCAGGCGTCGCCGGTCAGCCGGCGCGCGCGCACGCGAGTATTGCCGTTGCAGATGTCGAGATAGGCGCAGCGCCCACAGCGGCCCTTGACCGGGCGCGGGCGCTGCTTGAGGCCGGCCATGATCGGATCGCGGGTGTCCTGCCAGATCTCGGAGAAAGGGCGCTCGCGCACGTTGCCCAGGCGATAGTCCCACCACATCGTGTCCGGATGCACCCAGCCGAGGTTGTCGATGTTGGCGATCCCTACGCCCGAACTGTTGCCACCCCACTGCGCGAGCTTGGCGCGCAGGTGCGCGACGCGCTCGGGAATGCGCTGCGCCGCCCAGTGCAGGAAGTACACGCCGTCAGCGTCGTTGTTGCCGGTGACGAACTCCTTCGGCGTGCCACGCTCGAGGTTCTCCCAGCAGGCCTCGAACACCTGGTCCATCGCGCGCCGGCTCATGGCGAGCGCGGCGTCATGCTCGCGGTTCTTGTTGCCGCGCCCCGCGTAGTTGAGATGCGAGAGGTAGAACTTGTCGACGCCCTCGTCGTCCACGAGGCGCAGCATCGCCGGCAGCTCCCCGGCGTTGTCGCGCGTGATGGTGAAGCGCAGGCCGACCTTGATGCCGAGCGCCATCAGCCTGCGCACGCCCGCGAGCGAGGCGTCGAACGCGCCCTGCTGTCCGCGAAAGTGGTCGTGCGTGGCGCCGATGCCATCGAGGCTGATGCCGACGTAGTCGAACTTCGCCGCCGCGATGCGGCGTGCGAGCGCATCGTCGATCAGGGTGCCATTGGTCGAGAGTCCCACGTAGAAGCGCATCTCGCGCGCGTGGGCAGCGATCTCGAACAGGTCCTTGCGCAGGAGCGGCTCACCGCCCGAGAGGATCAGCGCCGGCACGCCGAAGGCGCGCAAGTCGCGCATCACCGCGAGCACCTCGTCGGTCGAAAGCTCGTTCGGAAAGTCCTTGTCCGAGGAGATCGAGTAGCAGTGCAGGCAGGACAGGTTGCAGCGCCGAATCAGGTTCCAGATGACCACTGGCGCGGCGGGTGCCCGGGCCGGCCCGAGCGGCGTCGGCTCGCGCAGCTCCTGCATGAAACGCGTAACTCTGAACATGCCGTCTCCCTAATGGTCCCGATGCTACGGGCAGGATCGGGCGGGGGATTGATATCGATCAAATCCGCGGGCCGCGCGAACGCACGTCCGCGGTGGCGACGGCGATCTAGTCGGCCAGGGCGGTCTGCGGGGTCGGCACCTCGGCCCGCTGCGGGGCTTCGGCCTGCGCGACGGTCGCCTCGCCGGCGGGCTCGAACCAGCCGAGCTTGTCGCGCAGCCTGACCACCTCGCCGACGATGATCATGGTCGGGGGCTTGAGCCCGGCGTCGCGCGCGCACGCCGGAAGGGTTGCGAGCGTGCCGGTGAGCACGCGCTGGCGCGCCGTGGTGCCCTGCTGCACTACCGCCGCGGGCATATCCGGGGCGAGTCCGTGACGCACGAGCTGCTCACACAGCGGCTCGAGCGAATGCAGACCCATGTAGACGACGACGGTCTGCCCCGGCCGTGCGAGCGCCGGCCAGTCGAGGTCGAGGCTGCCGTCCTTGAGGTGCCCGGTGACGAACACGCAGGCATGCGCGTAGTCCCGATGCGTAAGGGGGATGCCGGCGTAAGCCGAAACACCCGAGGCGGCGGTGATCCCCGGAACCACCTCGAACGGGATGCCGCAAGCCGAGAGCGACTCGATTTCCTCGCCGCCGCGGCCGAAGATGAACGGGTCGCCGCCCTTCAGGCGCAGCACGCGCTTGCCCTCGCGCGCGAGGCGCACCATCAGCGCGTTGATGCTCTCCTGCGGCAGCGCGTGGTTGTCGCGCTCCTTGCCGACGTAGATGCGCTCGGCGTCGCGCCTTGCGAGCGTCACGATCTCGGGCGCCACCAGGTGATCGTAGAGCACCACGTCGGCGCGCCCGAGCAGCTTGAGCGCGCGCAGCGTCAACAGCTCCGGATTGCCCGGTCCTGCGCCGACCAGGAACACCTCGCCGCCGCTGCGCGTCGACGAGCCCTCCTCGAGCAGGCGCTCGAAGCGCTCTTCGGCCGCGCGCTCGCTGCCTGCAAGCAGCCGCTCGGCGCTTGGTCCGTCGAGCACGTCCTCCCAGAACCGGCGCCGCGCGCCGGGATCCGCGATGCGCGCTCGCACCGCAGCGCGAAACCGCCCGGCGAGCCGCGCCAGGCGGCCGAAGGTCGGCGACAGAAAGCGCTCGAGCCGGGCGCGCAACAGCCGCGCCAGCACCGGCGAGGCACCGGCGGTCGAGATCGCGAGCGTCACCGGCGAGCGATCGACGATCGCCGGGACGATGAAGCTGGAAAGCTCGGGGTCGTCAACCACATTGACCGGGATGCCGAGCGCGCGCGCCGTCTGGGACACGGCCGCGTTGACGGCGCGGTCATCGGTGGCCGCGACAACGAGCGCGGCCCCTTTGAGCTGCGGGGGCGAATAGCGCTGCGAGAGGTGCGCGATGCGGCCCTCGGCGGCCCACGCGGCAAGCGTCGCCTCGAGTTCCGGCGCAACCACGAACAGGCGCGCTCCGGATTCGAGCAGCAGCTCGGCCTTGCGGCGCGCCACCGCGCCGCCGCCGATCAGCACGCAGCGCGCCCCGTGCAGCGAAAGGAACAGCGGAAAATACGGCCTAAGCGGTCGGTGGGTTGCGGCGCCCTCGGCAGCGGTCACGCTCCAGTCTCCTTCGGATGCGCCCCCAGGGCGCATGTAAGGGATGCGCCCCCAGGGCGCATATCAGGACGCATTCTGCGACTCGGACGCGGGCGCGAATTTGATGCACATCAAAGCCGCAAGCCGCGGTTCGCGCATTCTTTGCACCAATGCGAGATTCGACACAGATGGCGATGCGCGTTGTCGTTGTCCTGACCGCGACGCTTGCGGCGGGCACGCAGGCCGCGTCAGCCGGCGACCCGGAGCCTGCGCGCGCCAAGGCGCTCGTCGAAATGGTGCGTCAGGAGTGCGGCTCATGCCACGGCCTGACCCTCAAGGGTGGCCTCGGACCGCCGCTCGTTCCCGGCGCGCTCGCCGGCAAGGACGCCGAGGGGCTCGCGTTCGTCATCCTGCAGGGGCGTCCGGGTACCGCGATGCCGCCCTGGCGCAGCTTCATGAGCGAGCCCGAGGCACGCTGGATCATTCGCATGCTCAACAAGGGATTGCCTGATGAACCGCGTTAGCCTCAAATCCATTCTCGCGCTCGCCGCTTGCGCCACGCTCATCGCCTGCGCGACGCCCGCGCCGCGCGGCACGGGCGATCTCGGCGTGGTGATCGAGCGTGCCGCCGGCCGCGTGACGCTGATCGAGACGAGCGGACGCACCGCGCTCGGCGCGGTGTCGGGGCTGGGCGATCTGTCGCACGCCTCGGTGGTCTACTCGCGCGACGGACGCTATGCCTACGTCTTCGGGCGCGACGGCGGCCTCACGAAAGTCGACCTGCTCGGCCGGCGCATCGAGCGGCGCATCGTGCAGGCCGGCAACAGCATCGGCGGCGCGATCTCGCAGGATGGCACGCTGATCGCCGCGGCGAACTACGAACCGGGCGGCGTGCGCCTGTTTCGCGCCGACTCGCTCGAGCCCGTGGCCGAGATTCCGACTTTCTTCAACGACGGCAAGCGCCGCGCCAAGGTGGTCGGCATCGCCGATGCACCCGGCGCAAAGTTCGTCTTCAGCCTGTTCGAAGCGGGCGAGATCTGGATCGCGGACGTCAGCAACCCGAAAGCGCCGAAGGTGACGCGCCTCGCCGGCATCGGCAAGGAGCCCTACGACGGCTTCGTCACGCCGGACGCGCGCTGGTACGTCGCAGGGCTGTTCGGCGAGGACGGGCTCGCGCTCGTCGACCTGTGGCGCCCGGAAGCGGGCGCGCGCCGCATTCTCGACGGCTACGGCCGCGGCGAGGAAAAGATGCCGGTGTACAAGATGCCGCACCTGCGCGGCTGGGCGGTGGGCGGCGGTCGCGCGTACCTGCCGGCGATCGGACGCAACGAGGTGCTGGTGGTCGACACCGTCACCTGGCGCGAGATCGGCCGCGTGCCGGTGCACGGCCAGCCGGTGTTCGCCATCGTGCAGCCGGGCGCGCGCCAGGTTTGGGTGAACTTCGCCTTCCCGAACAACGATACCGTGCAGGTGATCGACGCTGAGACGCTCAAGGTGCGCCGCGAGCTCAAGCCCGGGCGCGCGGTGCTGCACATGGAGTTCACGCCACGCGGCGAGCAGGTCTGGATCTCCTCGCGCGACGACAACCGCGTCACGGTCTACGATACCGCGAGCTTCGCACCCACCGCGGTGCTGGCGGCGGATCGCCCGAGCGGCATCTTCCTCACCAGCCGCGGCCTCGCCACGGGCTTCTAGCGCATGGACGCGCTTTCGTTCCGGCTGCTGAACGCGTGCCAGCGCGGCTTTCCGCTCGCCGAGCGGCCCTACGCCGAGCTCGCTGCGCGCTTCAGCGCGAGCGAGGACGCGGTGCTTGCGGCCCTGCGCGGCTTGCAGCAGGAGGGCGTGCTCGGCCGCGTCGGTGCCATCGTCGCGCCGCGCGTGCTCGGTGCGAGCACGCTCGCCGCGATGGCCGTGCCGCCCCCTCGGCTGATCGAAGTTGCAAACCTGGTCAGCGGCTACCCGCAGGTCAATCACAACTATGAGCGCGAGCACAAGGTCAATCTATGGTTCGTGGCGCAAGCGTGCGATGCGGCCGAGCTCGCGCAGGTGCTTGCCGAGATCGAGCTGCGCAGCGGGCTTGCGGTGCTGTCGCTGCCGCTCGAGACCGAGTATTGGATCGACCTCGGCTTCGCGCTCGAAGACCACGCGCGGCTGCCCCGCATCCCGCGCGTTAGGGCCATGCCCGCCGAACCGCGGCCGCTCGACGCGCGCGAGCGACGCGTTCTCGCCGCGCTCGAACCTGGCCTCGCCTTGGCGCCGCGTCCCTACGCCGCGCTGGCTCAGGCAGCCGGTTGCAGCGAGGCCGAGGTCATCGGATGCCTCGCACGCTGGCTCGACGAAGGATTGTTGCGGCGGCTCGGCCTTATCGTGCGGCACAAGGAGCTCGGCTACCGCGCCAATGCCATGGTGGTTTGGGACGTTCCCGACGATCGCGTCGACGCGCTGGGCGCCGCGGTCGGGCGCGAAGCGCGCGTCACGCTGTGCTACCGGCGACGCCGGGCGCTCCCGGCGTGGCCCTACAACTTCTACTGCATGGTGCACGCCAGGGACCGTGCCGAGGCGCGCGCGGTGATCGACACATTGCGCGCCCGCTGCCAGCTCGATGCCTATCCACAAGAGGTGCTGTTCTCGACGCAGCGCTTCAAGCAGCGCGGCGCGCGCTACGCGCCGCGCGTCGCGGAGTTGCGGCATGGATGAGATCGACCGTCGCCTTTTGAACGCGCTGCAGGGCGGTTTTCCGCTCTGCGAGCGCCCCTATGCCGAAGCCGCGGGTGCGCTGGGCATCAGCGAGGCGCAGCTCATCGAGCGGCTCGCGCGCATGCTGCAGGACGGTGTGCTGACGCGCTTCGGACCGATGTTCAACGCCGATCGCTTCGGCGGCGGCTTCGAGCTGTGCGCCATGCGCGTGCCGCCGGCCGAGCTCGAGCGCGTCGCGGCGCAGGTGAACGCTCATCCCGAAGTGGCGCACAACTACGAGCGTGAGCACGACTGGAACATGTGGTTCGTGCTCGCCGCCGAGTCGCCGCCGCAGCTCGATGAGGTGCGCGAGCGCATCGCGCGCGAGACGGGCTATGCCGTGCTCTCGCTGCCCAAGGCGCGCGAGTTCGTGATCGGCCTGCGGCTGGAGGCCTGAACCGGTGGACGCCATCGACCGGGCGATCGTGCGCGCCACCCAGGCCGGGCTGCCGCTCGATCCGCGTCCGTACCTTCGGGTCGCGGAGGCGGTTGGCGTGTCGGCCGACGAAGTGCTCGAGCGCATGCGCCGCATGCTCGATGCGGGCGTGATCCGCCGCATCGGCGCGGTGCCCAACCACTACAAGCTCGGTTACCGCGCCAACGGCATGTCCGTCTGGGACATCGACGACGCGCGCGCCGATGAACTCGGAAGCGCCGTCGGCGCGCTGGAGGGCGTGAGCCACTGCTACCTGCGCCCGCGGCGCCCGCCGCACTGGCGCTACAACCTGTTCGCGATGTTGCACGCGCGCGACCGCGCGGAGGTTGAGGCGAGCGCGGCACGAATCCAGGCGCTGCTCGGTGACGCCTGCCGCGGCCACGAGATCCTCTACAGCAAGCGCATCCTCAAGAAGACGGGACTGCGAATCGGCAACTAGCGCGGCACCAGCGCGGTCGCCTCGAGCTCGATCTTGCCAGGGTGATCGAGCAGCTCGGAGACGAAGATCATGCTCATCGCCGGGAAGTGCCTGCCCATGTGCGCGCGCCAGATGCGCCCGAGCTCGGGCCGCGCGGCGAGGTAGGCCGGCTTGTCGCAGCAGTAGGCGGTCATGCGGCAGACGTGCTCGGGCCGCCCGCCTGCCTCGGCGAGCACCGCGAGCACGTTCTTCAGCGCCTGCTCGAACTGCGGCGCCAGAGCCTCGGAGTGGAATTTCTGCTCTGCGTCCCATCCGACCTGGCCGGCGACGAACACCAGCGTGCCGGAAGCGGGCGCCGCGATGCCGTTGGCGTAGCCGATCGGCGGCGCCCAGCCCTCTGGAATCAGCGTCTTCATCACGTCAGTCGTTGACGTTCGGCGGATCGGGATCGCGGTCCCAGTCGGCGCCGGGTTGCGGCACGCGTGCGATCCACTCCTTCACCCAGCGCACGTGCTCGCGCTCTTCCTCGGCCATCTCGGCGGCCGCCTCGCGCACCGCCTTGGGCAAGTCCTGGCGCGCGACATGCGCGAAGAAGCGCGCAGCGCGATCCTCGTTCTTGAGCGCGATGCTCAGCGCGTGGAAGGGCTTCATCAAGTAATGCATCTCGAGGTGCTCGCCGGTCTCGACGCCTTCCAGTCCTTCCCAGCGGAACGGCTGCACGCCGAGCGGCGCCTGCTTCCAGCCCATCTGCTCGAGGATCTGCGCGGCATGCTTGCCTTCGATGCCGGCGAGCTTGCGAAACAGCTGCGCGACCTCGCGGTTGTTGGCGATGTCCATCTGGTCGGCGAACTCGGCATAGCGTTCGGCGGCCTCGAGCTCCATGGCGTAGGCCTGCTTCATGAACGCCTCGAGCTTCGCGTTCGCGGCGGCATGCGCCGCGCGCGGCGCACGCTTCGCCGCGGCCCGGCGCGACGCTTTGCGGGGGGTGCGGACCGGGCTCACAGGACGAACTCCCGCTCGAGGTCGGCGGGCTTGGCGCTCGGCGCCTTGGCCGGCTGGTAGGGCTTGCGGGTTCCCTTGTAGAGCACGCCGAGATTGAAGCCGTCGTCGGTCATCAGGCGGCGCGCGGCGCGTCCCGGGTCGTCGGTCGGCTCGACCGGCGAGGGGCGCACCAGCTGCTTCCAGCCGCGCTGCTCGGGCCGGAACGTGACGCAGGGCGACAGCACCTCGATGAACGAGAAGCCGGGGTTGCGGATCGCCTGCACGATCAGATCGGCCGTGCCGTTCGGATCGCCGGAGAAGGTGCGCGCGATGAAGTTGGCGCCGGAGGCGAGCGCGATCACCAGCGGATGGAACTCGCGCAGCCCCGTGCCCTCGGGCGTGAGCTTCGAATCCCAGTCGGGCTCGGTGGTAGGCGAGGGCTGGCCCTTGGTCATGCCGTAAACGCGGTTGTCCATGACGATATAGGTCAGGTCGACGTTGCGCCGGCACGCGTGCAGAAAGTGATTGCCGCCGATCGAGTAGCCGTCGCCGTCACCGCCGGCAGCGATCACGGTGAGATCGGGGCGCGCCACCTTGAGTCCGGTGGCCGCAGGCAACGCGCGTCCGTGCACGCCGTGAAAGCCGTAGCACGTGGTGTAGGCGGGGATGCGCGAGGAGCAACCGATGCCGGAGACCAGCGCCACGCTCTCGGGCGCCAGCTCGAGCTTTGCGAGCGCCTTGGTGATCGCGGAGAGCACCGTGTAGTCGCCGCAGCCCGGGCACCACACCGGCTTGACGTCGGACTTGAACGTTTGCGGCGTTAGCGCCACGGCGGGCATCGCGGTCATGCGCGGCTCCAGTGCAGCAGTTGCCGGTGGATCTCGTCCGGGCGCACCGGCAGCGGCCCGGGACGGTGGAAACTGGAAAGTTCGGCCTCGATCGGATACTCGGCGCGAAGGTACTTGAGCAGCTGCGCGCCGTGGTTCTGCTCGACCACCAGCACGCGTCGCACGCCCTGAAGCGCTCGCGCCATGCGCTCGGGCTGAACCGGCGAGAGCAGGCGCAGCGAAACCAGGCGCGCGGTCAGCCCGTCGTCGCGCGCGCGCGCGAAGGCCTCGCGCACCGGACCGGTACACGAGCCGAAGGTGATCACCGCGAGCTCGCCATCGCCCTCGACGTCGGCCCAGTACTCGCCGTAGTCCATCGCGTCGAGCTTGCGGCGGCGCTTGTCGAGCTGCGCGAGATGGTCGCTCGCCTGGCTCGAGGGCGTGCCGCGCTCGCTGTGCTCGAGCCCGTCGGCAGTGTAGGTGGTGCCGCGCGTTCCCGGAATGGCCATCGCCGAGACGCCGCTCTCGGAGAGCGCATAGCGCTTGTAGTCCGGCGCTTCGGCCTCGGCGGTATGCCGGCGCGTCGCGAACGACACATCGGCCGGGCGCTCGACCACTGCGCGCGCCTGGCCGAAGGCCTGGTCCGAGAGCACGATCGCCGGCACCTGCAGCGACTCGGCAAGGTGCACCGCCCACTGCGTGGTAAGGACGCAATCGGCCACCGAGTTCGGCGCCAGCACGAGATGCGGCGCGTCGCCGTGCAGGCCGTGCAACGCAATGTTCAGATCCGCCTGCTCGGTCTTGGTGGCAATGCCCGTGGA
>JBFKUL010000087.1:0-10705 GCA_041635755.1 Burkholderiales bacterium
AAACGAGGGCGGGTGCGCGGTGCCGGGGTTCGCGAGCGACCACGCGTCGAGCAGGCGCGGCACGCCGCCCTCGAACGGCGCCTGCATGCGCGCGTACATCGGATCTTGCGGCGGCAGATTGAGATCTCCGGTGACGATCGCCGAAGTCGCGCTGCCAAGCGGCGCGAACGGCCCCGATGGGTAGCGCGCGGAGGGCGTGGCGGCGACCCGGATGCAAGCCTCGGCATGCAGTTCGCGAAGCCGCTCGACCTGGGCGGCGCGCTGCAGTTCCGAGTAGTACTCGAGATGCGTAGTGGTGACGCGCAGCGGGCCGAATGGCGCCTCGATCACCGCCTCGATGGCGATACGCGGCATGCTCGGCTTGTCGGGGTCGGCAGGCCAGGGCAGCGAGTGCCGCATCACGCGGCGCACCGGCAGGCGCGAGACGAGCACGTTGCCGAAGCGCCGGCGCCCGCCCGAGTCGTCGGGCACGTCGACGCCGTAACCGAAGAACACCTGGTAGCCAGGAAGCCGTTCGCGCAAGAGCGCCACCTGGTCTTCGCCGCTCGAGCCGGCGAGCGGCGCGAAGTTTATCGCCACCTCCTGGAAGCAGGCGACGTCGAAATCGGCGAGTTCCTTCGCGACGCGCGCGATGCGCGCCGGATCGACGCGTCCGTCGATGCCGCGGCACCACTGAATGTTCCAGGAGAGCAGGCGCATGGCGTTTCGAGCCGGGGGCAGCGATTCGGACCGGCTAGGGTACGGTCCTCGGCCTGCGGAGTAAAGGCGCCGCATCCGTCTCGACGGGACTGGAAAACCTCTGCGTGCAGGCACAGAATGGTAACGGCAAGGACACGATTGCGGAGGTGCAGATGGCCGATTTAGGAGCGTGGTGGCGGGTCGAGCTCAGGTCGCTGGCGACTTGGCTTCTGGGCGCCGCGCTCGCCGCGTCGCTGCCGGCAAGCGCTCAGAAAAAAAAGGACGAACAGACCGACGACACGCTCTCGGCAATCGTGCGGGTGCACGTGAAGATCCTGCCCGACGCGCGCACGCGGGCGATCCTCGGCGCGCAGCGCCTGGGCAGCGGCGTGCTGATCCGCGACGGCTTTGTGCTCACCATCGGTTACCTCGCGCTCGAAGCCGATTCGATCGAGGTCACCGGCGCCGACGGCAAGGCGGTGCCGGCGCTGCTCGTCGGTTACGATCATGCCTCGGGGTTTGGCGTGCTCAAGCTGCTCGGACCCTCGCCAGGCAAGCCGCTGCCGCTCGGCGAATCCAATGCCCTCGGCGAGCGCGTTCCCGCGATGGTCGCGACCTTCGACGGTCGCGACGGCGTGAACTTGGTCTATGTGGTTTCGCGCCGGCCGTTCACCGGCAGCTGGGAGTACCTGCTCGAGAGCGCGATCTTCACCTATCCGGCAGTGGCGAACTGGTCTGGCGCGGCGCTGATCGGGCGAACCGGGGCGCTGCTCGGCATCGGCTCGCTGATCGTGCCCGACGCGGCCGGCCCGGGAACCCAGTCGCCCGGCAACATGTTCGTGCCGATCGACCTCGTGAAGCCGATTCTGGAAGATCTGATCGCGCGCGGCCGCGCTGCCGGCTCGCCGCGGCCCTGGCTCGGCCTGAACGCCGAGGAGGTGCGGGGCCGCCTGATCGTGGTGCGCGTCTCCCCCGAAGGACCCGCGGAGCGCGCGGGCCTAAGTGCGGGCGATATCGTGCTCGGGGTGGCCGGCGAGCCGGTCGACTCGTTGGCGGATTTCTACCGCAAGCTTTGGGCGCGCGGCTCTGCAGGTACCGACGTGCGCCTGCGCGTATTGCAAGGCGCCCAGGTCAACGAGGTGAGCGTGCGCTCGATCGATCGCATCGAGTACTTCCGACGCAAGCCGGCTTACTGAGCGGCTTACCGGGTCGGCTGGCGAGCGGCTAGGGGACGACCAGCGCCGGCGCGGATTCTGCGCGCAGCGTGCTCGGCGGCAGGCGGCGCAGGATGCCGGCGCCCTGCGACTTCGCGAGCACCTCGGCATGGCGTACGTTCTTCTGGATCTCGTCCAAGTACACGTTCTGACCGCCGAAATGGCGTGCGGCATAGTCGTAGGCGCGCGAAAGCGCCTCATCGAGGCGCCGCGACGCGGACTGATAGAAGTCCGGCGTCTTGTGCACCAGATCCTCGCCCGAGGCGAACACCGTTTCGGTGCCCCCGTCCGGACGCTTGCGCTGCGCAATGCCGGCAAGCACGAATTCGGGGTAAAGCCGGTCGCGGCATTTCTCGAGGTAGCAGCGGTCGGACATCTGCGCAATGATGTCCGCGGTGCCGAGCATGTGCCCGATGCGCCGCATCATCGAGTCCGAGACACGGATCGTTTCGGTAGGACGCTCGTATCCCGTGTAATGGAGCAGCGTGGCGGCGACGCCGGCCAGCCGGCCCAAGCCGAGTCGATGCAGATAGCGGCGCAGAAATGTGGCGCCGCGCGAGATGTGGATGAGCGTGTATTCGGCGCCGTTATGATGGCGCCGATCGCCGCGCCGGCGCAGATAGCCGAAATCGTGGAACAGCGCCGCGATCACGCCGAGCATGAAGTGCTCCGGCGAAAGCGCCGGCGCGCTGTCGCGGCGGCTGCGCGCATAACCGTCCAGCAGGCGCGCCATGGCCAGCGTCACGTCGAGCACGTGCTGAATGTCGTGATACGCGGTGTCGCAGGCGTGATAGTCGGGATGCTCGCCCCGATACAGGCGCTGCATGTCGGCAAACGCGCGCACGATCGGCGTCGCGTAGGTGCCGCGGAAATGCGCGTGGTACAGGCGCAGGACTTCGGACTCGACCTCTCCCGCCGATGTTGTGCGGATCTGGTCGGTGACGTCGTAATCGCTGCGTCTCATGACGGGCCGGGGTGGAGAAAGAGCGCGCGTATTGTGCTTCGTTCCTCGGGCGCTTACAAGTACCGGGGCAAGCCGCTGGCGATGCCGGCCCTTCCAGGGGTTGCTGAGTAGCGCTAGGATGTGCGGGCAACTGCGCGAGCACGGTGGACTTTTTTGTGGCGGCAGTTCGCGGATGAGCGTTGACAAGGTTTGACGACGCCGCGACGGGTCGCGAGGATCGGGGCGGTGTCAAACTACTCGCTGACAGAGGAAGAGCGAGCGCAGCTGGCGGCGCGACTCCACCAGCTGGAAATCGAGCACGGCGACCTGAACGACGTGATCGGCAAGCTGTCGCTCGATCCGCTTCAGGACCAGCTGCAGTTGCGGCGACTGAAGAAGCGCAAGCTGCTGCTCAAGGACCAGCTCGAGCGGCTGCGCGCGATGCTGATACCGGACATCATTGCCTGAGCGCTTCGCGCTCAGGCAATGATGTCGGGGCGCTGGTAAATGAGAGCAGGGGGATCTGGCCCTTCCCGTCGCTACGCGACGGGGCCCTCCCAATTCCTCCGCGGCCCCTCCGTCTTTCTTAGTTGTTGACGAGATCTTGATTGCGCTGATACAGCGGGTAAGCGAAGCGAGCGTCGAGGTCGGGGGGCAGATCGTCGGGCGGATCGGGCCGGGCGTGCTCGCTCTGGTCGGCGTCGAGCCGGGCGACGGGGAGGCGCAGGCGCTGCGGCTCGTCGAGCGCGTACTGGGCTACCGGATCTTCGAGGACGCAGGGGGCAGGATGAACCTGTCGCTCGCGGACTCGCAGGGCGCGTTGCTCGCGGTCCCTCAGTTCACGCTCGCGGCCGACACGCACAAGGGGGCGCGGCCGAGCTTCTCGAGCGCGGCGCCGCCCGAGCTCGGCGCACAGTTGTTCGATCGCTTCGTGGCGCTTGCGCGCGAGCGCCATCGGCCGGTGGAGACCGGGCGCTTCGGCGCGCACATGCGCGTCGGCCTGGTCAACGACGGACCGGTGACTTTCTGGCTGCGCGTTTCGCCTTCGGACGCGCCGCGCTAGCGACGCTCGCGTCGGCCGTCTCGAAATCCGCCGGCGCCACGATCTCCAGCAGCTCCAGGTCCTTCGAGTGCGCGATTTCGCGATGGCGGATGCGGGGCGGCTGGTAGAAGCAGGTGCCGGGGCGCATGGTCACGACGCCGACGCCTTCATACTCGAACTTTGCCCAGCCCTTGAGCACGTACACAAACTGCACGTCGCAGTCGTGCAGATGCCAATGGCCGTGCGGCGCCTTGCCGGGCCGGGCCCGGATCACGTGCGCGACCACCTTGCCGCGCGTGGCGCGCTCGATGCCGAGGTCCCGGTACTCGAAGTACGCGCGCAGCCCGCGGCGCTTGAATTTCGCCTTGGCGCGATGGCTGATCGCGAAGCGCGCGGCGCGCCGCTTGGCGGCCGCGGAGACCGTTGCTGTCTTCATGGGTTGCCTCCTTTGAACATCGGTCGATCGTGGAAGATACGCTCATCCATGGTTTTCAGCTCGGGCGCCACCGCCACCGGCGCCGCGAGCTGCGCGAGCACGTCGCGCTCGAGCTCGACGCCGGGCGCGATTTCGGTGAGCGTCAGGCGCCCCTCGCGCAGCTCGAACACTGCCCGCTCCGTGACGTAGAGCACCTTGGCGCTGCGCGAGACGGTGTAGGGGCCGTTGAACGATAGCTGCTGCACTTTCGGCACCACCTTCCTGACGCCGCCTTCCTTGACGACGGTCAGCCGTCCGCCGCCGACGCGCACCTCGAGGCCTTTCGCGGTGAGCGAGCCCATGAACACGACTTCCTTCGAGGTCTGGGTAATGTTGATGAAGCCGCCGACCCCGGCGACGCGGGTGCCGAACCTGGAGACGTTGACATTGCCCTCGAGGTCCATCTCGGCCAGCCCGAGAAACGCGATATCCAGTCCGCCTCCGTCGTAGAAATCGAACTGCTCCGCGTGAGACACGATCGCATCCGGATTCGCGGCGGCCCCGAAGGAAGGATACTGCGCCGGAATGCCGCCGATCGGCCCGGATTCCACCGTCATCACGAAATTCGACAGGCCTTCTTCGCGCGCCACCTGTCCGACGCCCGCGGGCATGCCTACCCCGAGGTTGACGATCGGTCGCGGCCACTTGAGCAGCTCGAACACGGCGCGGCGCTGCACCACCTTGCGCAGATCGAGCGGCAGCGGCTTCACGTCCTCGGGTTTTTCGCGCGCGTCCCCGGTATAGGCTGGGTTGTAGTCCTCGCCGTAGGTCTGCCAGTGGTCCTGCGCGTTCTCGGCCACCACCACGTAGTCGACCAGAATTCCGGGAATGCGCACTTGATGCGGATGGATCGCGTGCTTCGGCACCAGCTGCTTGACCTGCACGATGACAATGCCGCCCGAATTGTGCGCCGCCTGGGCAAGCGCCAGCACGTCGTTGAAGAACACCTCGCGCTCCATGCTGATGTTGCCGTCCGCGTCGGCCGAGGTACCGCGCAGGATCGCGCAATGAATCGGGAACGCCGGGTAGAACAGGCATTCCTCGCCGCGCAGCGTAAGCACCTCGACCAGCTCCTCGCGCGTGACATCGTTCAGCTTGCCGCCGCCGTGACGCGGGTCGACGAACGTGTGCAGGCCGATCGGCGAAATCACGCCCGGCTTCTTGCCGGCGATGGCCCGATACAGTTGAGCGATGACGCCCTGCGGCCAGTTGTAGGCTTCGCATTTGTTGGCCATCGCGAGCGCGCCGAGGCGCGGCGCGGCGCCCCAGTGCCCGCCGATGATGCGCTTGACCATGCCTTCATGGCCGTAGCGGCCGGTGCCGCGCGTCGCGCGATCGCCTTGGCCGGCGGCGTAGATCAGCGTCAGATCGCGCGGCCGGCCGCTCTCGAGAAAGCGCTGCTCGATCGCGGTACTGATCCCCTCGGGATGGCCCGACCCGGTGAATCCGGCGGTCGACACCGTCCAGCCGTCCTGTAGCAGCGCGGCGGCTTGCCGATACGATACGACTTTCATTGCGCGGAATTCTACTTCGCGCGCGTTTTGGTGCGCCCGCGTTTCACTGCGGAATTGTGCCCGCGTGGCGAATCAGCGTAAGCTTCCGCGAAGTCCTGCCGCCGGCCCAACCGGCGCGTCGAGCCGCCGCGAGGTCGGGCTCGAGCGCGCCGCGCAGGGACGGCGGTCAACCGTCCGCCTCCTGCAAATGTTCGATCAATTCGTGGGCGTCAAGCCGGTCGAGGAGCGCCACCGTTTCGACGTGGCGGTCCTCGAGGCCTATCTTCGGCAGCACATCGAAGGATTGAAGGGTCCGCTGGCCGTCGAGCAGTTCAAGGGCGGGCAGTCCAATCCCACCTATCGCCTGAGCGTCGGCGGCAAGCGCTACGTGCTGCGCCGCAAGCCCCCGGGAAAGCTGCTGCCTTCGGCGCACGCGGTCGATCGCGAGTTCCGCGTCATCAAGGCGCTGCACGGCGCAGGCTTCCCGGTGGCGCGTCCCTACGTGCTGTGCGAGGACGACGCGGTGATCGGCACGGCGTTCTACGTCATGGATTGCGTCGAGGGCCGCGTGCTGTGGGACCAGTCGCTGCCCCGCATGGAGAAGGCCGAGCGGCGCGCGATCTGGGAGGAACTCAATCGCGTGATCGCGCTGCTGCACTCACTGGACTACAAGGCGCTCGGCCTGGAAACCTTCGGCAAGGCGGGCAGCTACCTCGAGCGTCAGATCGGGCGCTGGAGCAAGCAGTACCAGGCCTCCGAGACGGTGAAGATCGAGGCGATGGACCACCTCATCGCGTGGCTGCCGAAGCACATCCCGGCCGGCGACGAGACGACCATCGTGCATGGCGACTTCCGCCTCGACAACACCATCTTCCATCCGGGAGAGGCGAAGGTGCTCGCCGTGCTCGACTGGGAGCTTTCGACCCTGGGCCACCCGCTGGCGGACTTCTCCTATCACTGCATGAGCTGGCACATTCCGCCGGGCAAGTTCCGCGGCATCGAGGGCCTGCCGCTTGCGGAGCTCGGCATTCCGAGTGAGCGCGAGTACGTCGAGATGTATTGTCGAAGGACCGGGCGCAAGGGCATCGACGCTTCCACCTGGGACTTCTATATGGCCTATAACCTGTTTCGCATTGCCGCGATCACCCAGGGCATCGCCAAGCGCGTGCTCGACGGCACGGCCGCAAGCGAGCACGCGGTCGAGACCGGCAAGCGCGCGCCGCTGCTCGCCGAGCTGGGCTGGAAGCAGGTGGAAAAGATCCTGAAACGAGCCGCGTAGGAGATTGACATGGACTTCGAGTATTCACCCAAAGTGCAGGAGATGAGGAAGAAGCTGCTCGCCTTCATGGACGAGCACATCTATCCGAACGAGAACACGTGGTACGAGCACTGCCACGGCGACAAGCGCTGGGAGCCGGTGCCGGTCATCGAGGCGCTCAAGCCCAAGGCGCGCGCCGCAGGCCTGTGGAACCTGTTCCTGCCGCACTCCAAACGCGCCCCCGAGGGATTGACCAACCTCGAGTACGCGCCGCTGTGCGAGATCATGGGGCGCGTGACCTGGGCGCCGGAAGTGTTCAATTGCTCGGCCCCCGACACCGGCAACATGGAGACCATCGAGCGCTACGGCACCGAGGAGCACAAGAAGGAATGGCTCGAGCCGCTGCTCGCCGGCAAGATCCGCTCGGCGTTCCTGATGACCGAGCCTGCCGTCGCGTCCTCGGACGCGACCAATATCCAGACCCGCATCAAGCGCGAGGGCAACGAGTACGTCATCAACGGCCGCAAGTGGTGGTCCTCCGGGGCGGGCGATCCACGCTGCAAGATCTACATCGTGATGGGCAAGACCGATCCGGACAATCCGTCGCGTCACGCCCAGCAGTCGATGGTCCTGGTGCCGGCCGGCACCAAAGGCATCAAGATCCTGCGACACCTGCCGGTATTCGGCTACGACGATGCGCCGCATGGCCACATGGAAGTCGACATGAAGGACGTACGCGTGCCGGCCTCGAACATCCTGCTCGGCGAGGGGCGCGGCTTCGAGATCGCGCAAGGGCGCCTCGGACCAGGCCGCATCCATCACTGCATGCGCCTCATCGGCCAGGCCGAGCGCGCGCTGGAGAAGATGTGCAAGCGCGCTACTGAGCGCGTCGCCTTCGGCCGCCCGGTCTCTGACCAGGGCGTGACCCGCGAACGCATCGCTGAGGCGCGTATCATGATCGACTCGGCGCGCTTCATGGTGCTGCATGCGGCCTGGAAGATGGATGTCGCCGGCAACAAGGTGGCGAAGAAGGAAATCGCCATGATCAAGGTGCTCGCGCCGGTCATGGCCTGCCAGGTGATCGACTGGGCGATGCAGGTGCATGGCGGTGGCGCCGTGTCCGACGACTTCGGACTTGCCTACGCGTATGCGCATGCGAGGACGCTGCGCTTCGCCGACGGACCGGACGAGGTGCACCGCAACGCGATTGCCAAGATCGAGCTCGGCGAGCAGACCACGGTCGCCGAGTCGCTCGCCAAGGCAAAGCGCGCGTAGTCGGCGAAACCGCGCGATGCGCGTTGGGGTCCCTTCCGAGAGCAAAACGCACGAGTACCGCGTCGGGCTTACGCCGAGCGCGGTGCGCGAGCTTGCCGCACTCGGCCACGAGGTGCTAGTCGAGTCGGGCGCAGGCGAAGGCATCGGCGCCGCCGACGCGGCCTACGAGAAGGCCGGCGCGAAGATCGTCGCCGACGAAAAAGAAGTGTTCGGACGCGCCGAGCTGGTGGTCAAGGTGAAGGAGCCGCAGCCGCCGGAGCGAAAGCTGTTGCGCGCCGAGCAGGTGCTGTTCACCTATCTGCACCTTGCGCCCGATCCGGAGCAGGCGAAAGACCTCATCGCCTCGGGAGCGACCTGCATCGCCTATGAGACCGTGACAGATGCGTACGGCGGCCTGCCGCTGCTTGCGCCGATGTCCGAGGTGGCCGGGCGCATGGCGATCCAGGTGGGCGCCGCGAGCCTGGAGAAATCCCGCGGCGGCATGGGCATACTGCTCGCCGGCGTGCCGGGTGTGCCGCCGGCGAAGGTGGTGGTGCTTGGCGCTGGGGTGGTTGGCAGGAACGCCGCACGCATTGCAGCGGGTATGGGCGCGCGCGTGTATGCGCTCGACCGCTCGGTGGACGCGCTGCGCCGGGTCGAAGCCGAGCTCGGCGCCGCGGTGACCACGGTGCACGCGAGCCGCGATACGGTGGAGCAGCACGTCGTGACGGCCGACCTCGTGATCGGTGCGGTGCTGGTGCCCGGCGCCGCGGCCCCGAAGCTCGTCGGCCGCGACATGCTCAAGCGCATGAAGCCGGGTGCGGTGCTGGTCGACGTCGCGGTCGACCAGGGCGGCTGCTTCGAAACGTCCCGACCGACCACGCACGACGATCCGACCTACGTGGTGGACGGCGTGGTGCATTACTGCGTCGCCAACATGCCGGGCGCGGTGCCGCGCACGTCGACCTACGCGTTGAACAACGCCACGCTGCCCTTCGTCCTCAAGCTCGCCACACTCGGTTGGCCAAAGGCGCTCGCCGACGATCCGCATCTCAAGGCCGGGCTGAACGTCGCGCGCGGCAAGGTGACGCACCGCGCGGTCGCCGCGGCGCTCAAGCTGGGCTACACCGCGCCCGAGCAGGTGCTGCGGCCCTAACGCAGCGTCGCCGCGGCGTCCTTGAGCGCACGCGCGGCGCGCGCAAGCTCGTCTTTAGTGTTCAGAATGTCCGGGCACAGGCGCAGCATGTTGCCGCGCGCGTCGACGTTGACGCGGCGCTCGCTGAGCGCGCGCGCAACATCGGTGGCGCGCTCGTGCCGCACCGTGACGAAAGCACCATGATCCGCGCGCGCGCCTTCGGCTCGTACGCCCCGTTCGGCGAGCTGCTCGATCAGCGCGGCCTGTTGCGCGAGCGAGTACACGCGCAGCCGCTCGACGCCGATGGCCAGCGTGAACTCGAGACCGGCGAGCGCCTGATAGGGCGTTAGCACCGGAGGCGTGGACTCGAGCCAGGCATCGCCGCCCGGACCGTATTGCGGCGGATCGGGGCGGCGATAAGCGAACACGTCCTTCTTGGCGAACCAGCCGGTGTCGAGCGTGCGCAGACGCTCGAGATGATCGGGCCGCACATAGAGCCAGCACGCGCCCGATCCGCCGCGCAGGTATTTGTAAGCGCCGCCGACGGCGAAGTCGGCCTCGAGCGCCGTCAGGTCGACCGGCAGCACCCCTGCATGGTGATACAGGTCCAGCAACACCAGCGCGCCTGCGGCATGCGCGGCTCGCACTAGCTCTCGCAGCCCTTCGATGACCTGCGCGGTACGAAACATGACCGTCGACACGACAAGGAGCTGGTCGCCTTTGCCCGGGCCCAGGGCGGCGATCAGGTCCTCGTTGCGAAACCGCCCGTCGGCTCGCGGCGCCACCAGCCTGAGGGCAACGCGGCCACGCTCGCGGTACGCGCGCAGGATGAAGTCGATCGAGTCGAACTCGCCCTCCGTGCTGACCACGCGCAGCGGCGCCTCGAGCGCATTGAGCACCGCGCGCAGGCCCTGTCCGGCGCTCGACTTCGGCACGATCGTGTCGGCGCGCGGCGCGCCGAGAAGCCGCGCGGTGAGCGCGCGATGGCGCTCGCGCGCGTCCAGCCACGGCCCCCACGCGCCGTCCATGTCGCGGTACCAAACGTCCATTGCCGCACGGATGTCCTCGGCCGTGCGATCGAGCGGACGGCCGAGCGAATGGTTCGAAAGGTAAATCTCGCGCTTCGCGCGCTCGAGCACGCGCGAAAAGAGTGGCCAGACGTGCTCGCGCAGCCCTGCCTCGCTCAGCGGTCCGGTACCGAGCCGCGCGAGCG
>JBFKUL010000088.1:0-10157 GCA_041635755.1 Burkholderiales bacterium
CACCTGGTCGTAGCCCTGGCGTTCGCTTTCGGCGAGCGCATCGGGCAGCATCGCGCCGAGCGTCTCGATACCGGGCCGGAAGTAAGCGATCGCCGCGGCGACGTCGGCGAGATGCTTGCGATTGCGCAGCAGCCACAGGGTCGCGCGCACGATCAACCGGCCCGAATCGAGCAGCATCGCGCTCTGCACCGTGTTGGGCACCTTGAGATCGAGCGCCTCGACCTGTTGCCAGAAGGGCACCATGGCGTAGGCTTCGCGCGTCACCATGTAGGCACGCACCACTTCGGCGGTGCTCGCGCCGGTCTCCTCGCGCATGCGGTGCGCGAACGTGCTGCCGACGCGATTCACCATGCTGTTGGTGACGTGCGTCGCGATGATCTCCCGCCGCAGCGGGTGCGTCTGAATATGGCGCGCGAAGCGCTCGCGCAGCGGCTTCGGAAAATAACGCTCGAGCGCGCCGGCGATGGTCGGCTCCTCCGGAATGTCGGAGGCGAGCAGCTCGTCGTAGATCTGCATCTTGGAGTAGGCGAGCAGCACCGCGCGCTCCGGCGCGCTGAGGCCGATGCGCGCCCCCTTGCGTTCGGCGATCTGGTCCTCCGTGGGCAGGTACTCGATCGCGCGGTTCAGGCGCCCGGCGCGCTCTAGGGCGTGGATGAAACGCGCCTGCTGCTCGAGCAGCTGCCGAGCAACCTGCCCCGATACCGACAGGCTCTGCGTCTGGAAGATGTTGTCGCGCAGCACCAGCGCGGCCACCTCGTCGGTCATCTCGGCGAGCAGCCGGTTGCGCTGCTTGAGCGTGAGCTCGCCCTCGCGCACGGCGGCATCGAGCAGGATCTTGATGTTGACCTCGTGGTCCGAGCAGTCAACGCCGGCGGAGTTGTCGATCGCGTCGGTGTAGACGCGCCCGCCGGCCAGCGCGTACTCGATGCGCCCGCGCTGCGTCAGGCCGAGATTGCCGCCTTCGGCGACGACCTTGCAGCGCAGCTCGCGCGCGTCGACGCGCAGCGCGTCGTTGGCGCGATCACCGACCTCGGCATGGCTCTCGGTGCTGGCCTTGACGTAGGTGCCGATGCCGCCGTTATAGAGCAGATCGACCGGGGCCTTGAGGATCGCGCTTACAAGCTCCATGGGGGCCAGCGCCTTCGCCTCGACGCCGAGTATCCGCCGCGCCTCGGCGGAAAGCGGGATCGACTTCGCGCTGCGCGGCCAGATGCCGCCGCCCTTCGAGATCAGCTTTGCGTCGTAATCGGCCCAGGAGGAGCGCGCCAGCTTGAACAGCCGGTCGCGCTCGGCCCAGCTCGCGGCCGGGTCGGGGTCCGGGTCGATGAAGATGTGCCGATGATCGAAGGCGGCGACGAGTTTGATGTGGCGCGAGAGCAGCATGCCGTTGCCGAACACGTCGCCCGACATGTCGCCGATGCCGGCTACGGTGAATGCTTGTGCCTGGGTGTCGTGGCCGAGCTCGCGGAAGTGGCGCTTGACCGACTCCCACGCGCCGCGCGCGGTGATGCCCATCTTCTTGTGGTCGTAGCCTACCGAGCCGCCGGAGGCGAAAGCGTCGCCCAGCCAGAAGCCGTACTCCTGGGCGATGCCGTTGGCGATGTCGGAGAAGGTCGCGGTGCCCTTGTCGGCGGCCACCACGAGGTAAGGATCGTCATCGTCGTGGCGCACCACGCTGGGCGGTGGCACGGGCTTGCCCTCGACCAAGTTGTCGGTGACGTCGAGCAGGCCGCGCAGAAAGGTCTTGTAGCACTCGATGCCTTCCTTCATCAGCGCCTCGCGATCGCCCGCGGGCGGGGGCTGCTTGACGACGAAGCCGCCTTTGGAGCCGACGGGTACGATCACCGCGTTTTTCACCATCTGCGCCTTCATCAGGCCGAGCACCTCGGTGCGGAAATCTTCGCGCCGGTCCGACCAGCGCAAGCCGCCGCGCGCCACCGGGCCGCCGCGCAGGTGCACGCCCTCGACGCGCGGCGAGTAGACAAAGATCTCGAACATCGGCCACGGCTTGGGCAGATCGGGAACCTTGCGCGGGTCGAACTTGAGCGAGATGTAGGACTTGAGCCGGCTCTCGGCATCCGGCTGGAACGCATTGGTGCGCTGGGTGGCGCGGATCGTTTCCAGGAAGCGCCGCAGGATGCGGTCGTCGTCCAGGTTCGGCACCTGCTCGAGGCCGGTCTCGAGCTCGCGTACCAGCGCCTCCTCCTTCTTCGGCGAGGCATGCTGCGGTGCGAAGCGCGCATGAAAAAGGTTGACCAGGGCGCGCGCAAGCGTTGGGTGCGCGACCAGCGTCTGCTGCACGTAGGCGAGGCTGAACGTGAACCCTGCCTGACGCAGGTAGCGGCTGTAAGCACGCAGAATAGCGATCTCGCGCGCCGAGAGCTCGGCGGCGAGCACCAGCTGGTTCAGGCTATCGGGCTCGACGCGCCCGGACCACATCGCCTCGAAGGCCTCGTGAAACAGCGGCCGTACGCGCTCGAGCGCCACTTCGCCCTCGCCGGGAAGCGCCAGCCCGAAGTCGACGATCCATACCGCGGCGCGGTCGAGCGGCTCGATGTCGTACGGTCGGTCGTCCAGTACCCGTACGCCGAGGTTCTCCAGAATCGGCAGAGCGTCCGAGAGCACGATCGGCGCGCCAGCGCGGATCAGCCGGAAGCGCAGCACACCCGGCTCGGCGGCAAGGGGCCGGTACAGGTTCATGCCGAGCGCGGGCGGCGCGCCGAGCGCATCGATCATCTCGATGTCGATCAGCGCGCTGCGTACCGCGTTGTCCTCGCGATAGCCCGCGGGGAAGGCCTGCCCGTAGCGCGCGCTGAGCGCATTGGCGCGTTCCTCGCCGAGCCGCTCGACGAGCAGCGCGTGCAGGTCGTCCTCCCAGCGCCTTGTCGCGGCGACGATGCGTGCCTCGAGCTCGCGCACGTCGACCTGCGCAACCGTGCCGGGCCGGGTGCGGATCACCATGAAGATGCGCGCCAGCGGCGATTCGGACAGGCTGACGGTGAACTCCGCCGCGGTGCCTTTGTAGGCCTCGGCGAGGATGCGCTGGAACTTCTGTCGCTGCTCGGTGTTGTACTTGTCGCGCGGTACGTAGACGAGACAGGTGATGTAGCGGCCATAGGCATCGCGCCGCACCAGCAGCCGCGTGCGCTGGCGCTCGCCGAGCTGCAGGATGGCAATCGCATGCGCGTAGAGCTCGTCGGCCTCGATCTGCATCAGCTCGTCGCGCGGGTAATCCTCGAGAATCGAGCTGAGCGCCTTGCCGTTGTGGCTCGCGGGAAGAAATCCGGCGCGCGCCTGCACCTGCGCAACCTTGCGTCGCACCACCGGGATCTGGGCGAGATTCGCGGTGTATACGGTGTGCGTGTACAGGCCGAGAAAGCGCCGCTCGCCGGTCACCCGGCCCTGGCCATCGAAGCGCTTCACGCCGACGTAGTCGAGATAGCCCGGCCGGTGCACGGTGGCGCGCGTATTCGCCTTCGAGAGCACCAGGATCTCGGGCTGGCGCGCACGGGCGCGCGTTTCCGGCGGCAAGGTGGCGAAGCTCGTGGAGACCGTAGTGCCTTCGCGCTCACGCAGGATGCCCAGGCCGGAGCCGCGCACGATGCGCAGGACGTCCTCGCCGTTCTCGCTGACCAGCTCGTAATCGCGGTAGCCAAGCAGCGTCATGTGGTTGTCGAGCAGCCAGGCGAGGAAAGCATGCGCCTCGCGCACTTCCTCGGCATCGAGCGGCGGCTTGCCCGCGCCGAGCTCGTCGATCAGCTCGCGCAGACGCTGCTGCATCGGCTTCCAGTCGGCGACCGCGGCCGCCACGTCCGACAGCACGCGCAGCAGGCCCTGCTCGATGTCCTGCAGCCGCGCCGGATCGGTCTGGCGGTCGACCTCCAGATACATGAACGACTCGAGGCGTCCCTCACCGCCGGCCGCCGGCGCTGCGATGCTCGCCAGCTTGCCCTTGTCGTCGCGCACTATGCGCAGCACCGGGTGGATCACCACGTGCAGCGTCAGTCCCTGCCGGTTGATCTCCATGGTCGCCGAATCGACCAGAAACGGTTTGTCCTCGCTGACGATCTGCACCACCGTGTGCGTGCTTTGCCACCCGTGCTCCTCGAGCCTCGGGTTGAACACGTGTACCTTGGGCGCACCGCCCGCGTAGCGTCGGCCGAAATCGAGGTGCGCGGCGGCGGCGCCGACCAGGTCGTTGGGGTCGCGCTCGCCAAGCTCCTGCGGATCCGCGCCCCCATAGTAGAGACGCGCGAAGCGCTCCGCGATTTCGGCTTGCGGCGCGGCCAGACTGCCGCGCGCAGCACGCGCGACGCGGGACACCAGATCGGCTTCGTCTTCGGGCTTGTTTTGCGCGGACGCCTTCATGCGTTCAAGTATATGCTGCGCGCCTTGTGCGTCGCAGCAACCGGTCAGCGGCGTGCGCGTGGCGCAAGCAGCTCGGTGTTGCCACCGATGGCCGCGGTGTTGACGCTTTGCGAGCGCTCGGTGGCGAAACGCAGCAAGTAATGCGGCCCGCCCGCCTTGAAACCGGTGCCCGAGCGACCTTCGCCGCCGAAAGGCTGCACGCCGACCACTGCCCCGATCATGCTGCGATTGACGTACGCATTGCCAACGCGGGCCAGCGCGATTACGCGCTCGGCGAAGCCCTGCACGCGGCTATGCACGCCGAGCGTCAGCCCATAGCCGCCGCCGCGAATCGCGGCGAGCACCGCGTCGAGCGCCTGTCTACGGTACGCAATCACGTGCAGCACGGGTCCGAACACCTCGCGTTGCGGCATGTCGGCGAGCGAGATTTCGAAGGCGCGCGGCGCGAAGTAGTGGCCCTCGGGCAGGCGCTCGGGCAACGGCGTCTCGCCGATGAGACGCGCGCGGCCGCGCAGACCCGCGACGTACTCCTCCAGCGCGGCGCGCGCCTGTCGATCGATGATCGGACCGACGTCGGTGTCGGTCGCGACCGGATCGCCGACGCGCAGCTCGCGCATGGCGCCGGCGAGCATTGCGAGCACTCGCGGCGCCACCGCCTGGTCGATGAACAGCACGCGCAATGCCGAGCAGCGCTGCCCTGCGCTGCGAAACGCCGAAGTAATCACGTCGTCGATCAGCTGCTCGGCCAGCGCCGAGGAATCCGCGAGCATGGCGTTGATGCCGCCGGTTTCGGCGATCAGCGGCACGATCGGGCCGTCGCGCTCGGCGAGCGCACGCTGGATGCGCTTGGCGGTTTCGAACGAGCCGGTGAACGCGACCCCGGCGATGCGCTCGTCGGCGATCAGACGCGCGCCGACGTTCTCGCCGTCACCGTAGACGCCCATCGCTGCGTGCCGCGGGATGCCCGCTCCGTGCAGCAATTCGAGCGCCATGCGCGCAACCAAAGGGGTCTGTTCGGCCGGTTTTGCGATCACCGTATTGCCGGCGGCAAGCGCGGCGGCAACTTGCCCGGTAAAGATCGCGAGCGGGAAGTTCCACGGACTGATGCACGCGAACACGCCGCGGCCGTGAAGCGCGAGCACGTTGCGTTCGCCGGTCGGGCCGGGCAGGATCTGCGGCCGGGCGAACTTCTCGCGCGCCTGCAACGCGTAATAGCGGCAGAAATCGACCGCCTCGCGCACTTCCGAGACGGCATCGGCGTAGGTGCGCCCGCCTTCGCGTACGATGAGCGACACGAGCTCCGGCAGGTGCGATTCGAACGCATCGGCCGCGCGCTCGAGCGCGCCGGCACGCTCGTCGGCCGGTCGTGGCGACCAGCGCTCGAACTCTTCGCACGCGGCGCCGATGGCCTCGTTGAGCGATACGTCCCCGGTCTGCCGCACGGCGCCGACGTGGCGCTCGAGATCGCCGGGTTCGCGCACGACGGTTTCCCCGGTCGCGGGGTGCGTAGACGCTGCCGCGGCGCGATCGGCGCGCGTCCTGGCGGCGAGACGCTCGAGCTCGTCGCGCCGTGCAAGATCGACGCCGAGAGCGTTGGCGCGGTCCGGATAGAGCGCCGGCGGCGCCGGGATGCGCTCGTCGGGCAGGTAGGGCTCGGGCAGCGCGAGCAGCGGGTCGGCGATCAGCGTCGCGAGCGGCACCGCCGGGTCGGTAATCTGGTGTACGAACGAAGTGTTGGCGCCGTTCTCGAGTAGCCGGCGCACGAGGTAGGGCAGCAATTCGGCGAAGCCGCCCACCGGCGCGTAGACGCGCGACGCGACACCCTGCGAATCCGCCAGCGCCGCGTGCAGCGCCTCGCCCATGCCGTGCAGGCGCTGGAATTCAAGCGGCTCCGCGCGTTCGCCCGCGAGCTCGAGCACGCTCGCGGCGGTGCGACAGTTGTGGGTCGCGAATGCCGGGTAGATCTCCCCGCGCGCGGCCAGCAGCAGGCGCGCGCAGGCGAGGTACGATACGTCGGTCGCGGCCTTGCGCGTAAACACGGGATAGTCGGCCACGCCGAGCTGCTGGGCGTGCTTGATCTCGGTATCCCAGTAGGCGCCCTTCACCAGCCGCACGGCGAGGCGCCGGCGCGCTTCGCGCGCGAGCGCGATGAGCCACTCGCACAGGGCGAAAGCGCGCTTCTGGTAAGCCTGCACCACGATGCCCAACCCGTCCCAGTCGGCGAGCATTGGATCGCGTGCGAGGGGCTCGAAGAGTTCGAGCGTGAGCTCGAGCCGGTCGCTTTCCTCGGCATCGATGGTCAGGCCGATGCCGCCCTCGCGCGCCAACCGCGCAAGCTTGGTAAGCCGCGGCAGGAGCTCGTCGCGCATGCGCCGATGCTGCGCCGGCTCGAAGCGCGGATGGAGCGCCGAGAGCTTGACGGAGATGCTGTCGCGCTCCTGCGGCGCGCCCGCCGCGCTGCGTGCCGAGACCGCGCGCACCGCGTCCGCATAGGCGTCGAAGTAGCGCTGTGCGTCCTCGCGCGTGCGGGCCGCCTCGCCCAGCATGTCGAAGGAGTAGCGCCAACCTGGATGCGCGTTCGATTGCTCGATGGCTTCGCCGATGTCGGGCGCGAGCACGAACTGCTCGGCGAGGATATGCATCGCCTGGCGCACTGCGCCGCGCACCACCGGCTCGCCGAGTCGCGAGACCGCCCGCTTGAGCTGCGCACCGAGATCCTGCTCGCGCAGCTCGTGCCAGCGCGCGAGCGTGCCGGTGAGCATCAGGGCCCATTCCGCGGCATGCGCCGCAAGCGAGCCGCCCTCGGCGCGCCCCCAGTCGCCGCTGGCGAGCTTCTCCTGCAGCAACGCGTCGGCGGTGTCGGCGTCCGGGATGCGCAGCAGCGCCTCCGCGAGGCACATCAGCGCCACGCCCTCGCGGCTCGAGAGCCCGTGCTGGCGCAGGAAGGCCTCGGCACTCAACCCGCCCTGCGGCGTCTCGCGCACGCGCTCGGCAAGCGTGAGGGCGCGCGAGGCGACGCGCCGCGTAGCCTCGGCATTGAGCGTCGCGTGCGGGCGCAGCCGCTCAAGCGCCAGGGCTTCCTCGACGCGGTGCTCGGCTAAGATGCGAGCACGCAACGCCTGGCTCGAAGCTTCGGCAGGGCTGCGCTGATTGACCGGCTCGTTCATACTCGCTCGCTGCGCCGCGTCGAGCCCTTTCGCCTGCCGCGCCCGGCGGGCACGGCGAACAGCGCGGGCGACCCGGATCGGGTCACGACAATATAATCGACCTTGGCCGATGTGCCTGCAAAGGGCGCACGGCTGCGCTTTTCAAGCCGGGTCCGTGAACGGGGTAGTCGATGAAACCGATGTGGCAGCCCTCCCAGGAAGCGATCGAGCGCGCGCAGCTCACCGAATTCGCGCGCTGGGCCGTGCGCCGCCACCGTCTCGACCTGGAGCGCTATCCGGACTTCTACCGCTGGACGGTCGAGAACCCGGAGCTGTTCTGGGACGCCGTGTGGGAGCAGTGCCGGGTCATCGCCGCCAAGAAAGGCTCCACGGTGCTGGTCGATGGCGACAAGATGCCGGGCGCGAAGTGGTTTCCGGAGGCGCGCCTGAACTTTGCCGAGAACCTGCTGCGGCGCGGCGATCGTGGCGACGCGCTCGTGTTCTGGGACGAGACGGGATTGCGGCGCCGCGTCAGCTACGCCGACTTGTACAGCGATGTCTCGCGTGCGCAGCAGGCGCTGCTGGCGCTCGGGCTGCGCGCCGGCGACCGGGTCGCCGCATTCATCCCGAACCTGCCAGAAACCGCGATGCTCGCGCTCGCGGCGATCTCCCTGGGCATCGTCTGGTCCTCCTGCTCGCCCGATTTCGGCATTGACGGGGTGCTCGAGCGCTTCGGGCAGATCGAGCCGAAGGTGCTGTTCTGTGCCGACGGCTACCGCTACAACGGCCAGACTCACGGCTCGCTCGAGCGGGTGCGGGAGATCGCGGAGCAGCTGCCCAGCGTGCGCAAGGTGGTGGTGGTGCCCTACCTCGAGGCCGAACCCGAGCTCTCGGACATCCCCAAGGCGGTGTTGCTCGAGGAGTTTCTGCGGCGCTATTCGCCGGGCGACATCGACTTCGCGCAGCTGCCCTTCGACCACCCTCTGTTTATCCTTTTCACCTCGGGCACCACGGGCAAGCCCAAGTGCATCGTTCATGGGGCCGGCGGCACGCTGCTCGCCAACCTCAAGATGTACAAGCTGCAGTTCGACGTGCACCCGGGTGACCGCTTCTTCTACTACACCACCTGCAACTGGGTGATGTGGAATTTGCTGTTCGCGGGGCTCTCGGCCGAGGCGAGCGTGATGCTCTACGACGGCTCGCCTTTTGCGCGCAACGGCAGGATCCTGTTCGATTTCTGCGATGCCGAGCGCTTCACTCACTTCGGCACTTCGGCGAAGTTCATCGACGCGATCGCCAAGCGCGGCCTGCGCCCGCGCGAGAGCCACAAGCTCGAGGCGGTGCGGATGATCATCTCGACCGGCTCGCCGCTGGTGCCGGAGAGCTACGACTACGTGTACGCGCACGTCAAGCAAGATGTCTGCCTGTCTTCGATTTCGGGCGGCACCGACATCATGGCGGCGTTCGCCGATGCGAACGCGATCCTGCCCGTATACCGCGGCGAGCTGCAGTGCCGCTCGCTCGGCCTGGCGGTCGAGGTGTTCGACGAGGAGGGCAACGCAATCACCGGCAAGAAGGGCGAGCTGGTGTGCACCAAGCCGTTTCCATCGATGCCGCTCGGCTTCTGGAACGACCGCGGCCACGAGAACTACCACAACGCCTACTTCGCTCGCTATCCGAACGTCTGGTGCCACGGCGACTGGTGCGAGCTCACCGAGCGCGGCACGATGATTGTCTACGGCCGCTCGGACGCGACGCTCAACCCGGGTGGCGTGAGGATCGGGACCGCGGAGCTCTATCGCCAGGTGGAAAAGATCGACGAGGTGGAGGAATCGGTCGCCATCGGCCAGCTCTGGCCGCCCGAACAGCCGACCGATACGCGCGTCGTGCTGTTCGTCAAGCTGCGCGAGGGCTGCAACCTCGACGCGGCGCTCGAGGAGCGCATCCGCGCGCAGATCCGGAGTCACGCCTCGCCGCGCCACGTGCCCGCGGTGATCGTGCAAGTGGCCGACATTCCACGCACCAAGAACAACAAGATCGTCGAGCTGGCAGTCAAGGCGGTGGTGCACGGCATGCCGGTCACCAACACCGACGCGCTCGCCAATCCCGACGCGCTCGAGCTGTTTCGCGATCTGCCCGAGCTGGCGGCCTGAGCGGCTTGCGCCTCAGCGCGTGCGCGCGGCGATCGCGCTGGCGATAGCCTCGATCACCTCGGGCTGCTCGCCGATCGCGGGCTGAGCCTCGATCAACAGGCCTGGATGCGCGGCCTGCGCGGCCGTCACAAGCCTCGGCAGGTCCTCCTTGATGTGCCCGCCCTGGCCGAGAAACACCGGCACCACCGTGACGCGCGCGGCTCCCTCATCGGCGAGCGTCGCCACCGCCTCTTCGAGCGACGGACGCATCATCTCGAGATAGGCGATGCGCACCGCAACGCCCGGGCGGCGCTGTGCAAGACTGTGCGCGATGCGCTCGAGCGGACGTGCCCACTCGGGATCGCGCGCGCCGTGCGCGAACAGCACGATCGCGTGCCGCTTCAATGCAGCGTGGCGCGCCGGCCTTCGTAGATGCCCTGCAGCAGCCGCAGCGACCCCATCGAGATGGCGCGGTGCGACAGCGCGTGTCCGAGGTCCTCGATGATGTCGA
>JBFKUL010000089.1:0-10133 GCA_041635755.1 Burkholderiales bacterium
GGCCTGGCCTGCTGCAGCTTCTCGATCAGCTTGTGCGGCTCGCCCTCGGCGAGCGACCACTGCAGCTCGGGCGTGGAAGGCGCGTTGGGCAGCGATTTGAGCGTCTGGTTCGCGTCGTTCTCACGCGATAGCAATTCCAGCAGGCGCGCGCCGGCGTAGAGTGCATCGTCGAACCCGTACCAGCGCTCCTTGAAGAAGGTGTGGCCCGACATCTCTCCGGCGAGCGGCGCACCGGTCTCCTTGAGCTTCGCCTTGATGAACGAGTGCCCGGTTTTCCAGATGAGCGGCTTGCCGCCATGGCGTTCGATCCATGGCGCCAGCAGCCGCGTCGATTTCACGTCGTAGATGATCTCGGCGCCGGGATTGCGCGACAGCACGTCCTTCGCGAACAGCATCAGCTGACGGTCCGGAAAGATGATCTCGCCGTCCTTGGCCACCAGACCGAGGCGGTCGCCATCGCCATCGAACGCGAAGCCGAGCTCGGCATCGGTGGTGGCGAGCGTCTCGATCACCGCCGCGAGGTTCTTGGGCTGCGAGGGATCGGGGTGGTGGTTCGGAAAGGTGCCGTCGACTTCGCAGAACAGCTCGGTCACCTCGCAGCCTAGGCGCCGGTAAAGGCGCGGCGCCAGGGCGCCGGCGACGCCGTTGCCGCAGTCCACGGCGATGTGAAACTTGCGCGCGAGCTTGATGTCGCCCGTGATGCGCTTCAGGTATGCGTCGTCGACCTCGGCGCGCGTGCGGGAGCCTTTGCCGCTGAGCAGCTTCCCCGACGCGATGCGCGCGCGCACTTCCTGGATGGCCTCGCCCGAGAGCGTGGTTCCGGCGATCACGATCTTGAGCCCGTTGTAATTGGGCGGGTTGTGGCTGCCGGTGAGCATCACCGCGCTGCCGCAGTCGAGATAATGCGCGGCGAAATAGCACACCGGCGTGGGCACCATGCCGATCTCGATCACGTCGGCGCCGGCCGCAAGCAGCCCCTGCGCGAGCGCCTCGAGCAGCTCGGGGCCGGACAGACGCCCATCGCGGCCGATCGCGAACGTTTCCGCGCCCTGCTCGATGGCGAGCGTGCCCAGCGCCTGGCCGATGGTGTGCACGATCTGCGGCGTGAGCGTCTCGCCCACAACCCCGCGGATGTCGTAGGCGCGAAAGATTTCGGCGGGCAGGTTCATCGATGATCGAGGAAGGCGAGCAGGCGCCGCGCCAGCCAGCCATGACGGCCGGGAAACGGGCCTTCGAAGAATCCCGCATGACCTCCCTGTGCAGGCAATTCTAGCATCACGCTTTGCGAGGCCTCGCGCGTTGCGGCGAGCAGCGCGTTCTCGGGCAGAAAAGGATCGTTGCGTGCATTGAGCACCAACGTCGACACGCGCACGCGCGCGAGCCACGGCGCGCTCGAGGCGCGCGCCCAGTAATCGTCGGCGTCGCGAAAGCCGTGCAGCGGGGCGGTCACGACGTCGTCGAACGCGTAAAGGGTGCGCGCCGCACGCACCCGCGCCGCATCGAACAGGCCCGGATAACGGGCGAGCTTCGCGAGCGCCTTACGTTTGAGCGTGGCGAGAAACATCGGGGTGTAGAGCATGCGGTTCACACCTTGCTCGAGCGCGCGCCCCGAGGCGGCAAGATCGAGCGGCGCGGACACTGCGGCGGCGCGACGCACGACGAGCGTGGCGGCCTCGCCTTGCTCGCCGAGCCATTTCAGCAGCGCGTTGCCGCCGAGTGAGACACCGACCGCATACAACGCCGCTCCGGGCGACTTCATCGGACCGCGCAGCCGGCGCAGGATCCAGTCGATCTCCGCGGAATCGCCCGAGTGATACGCGCGTGCCAGCCGGTTCGGTTCGCCCGAGCAGCCGCGGAAATGCGGCAGCAGAACGCGCCAGCCTTGCGCCACGGCGTGCGCAGCGATCGCGCGCGCGTAATGGCTGTCCGCGCTGCCCTCGAGGCCGTGGAACAGGACCAAGGCCTTCGGCGCGTCGCGATCGCCTGCCATGTCGACGTCGATAAAGTCCTCGTCGGGCGTTTCCCAGCGCTCGCGCGTCAGCGTCGCGCGCACAGGCGGGCGCAGCGCCGGCAGCACCGTCTGCGCGTGCCCGCCCGGCAGCCACCACGGCGCAAGATAAGGGGCCACTGACCTCAAGACCTAAAGAAGCCCTTTCCGAAGGTACACATTGCACCGCAGAGCGAAGCGCTGCGGTGCACTGCCGCGTTGGTAGTCAATGCAGAATCTTCGCCGACGGCTCCGCCGCGACGGTCTCTGCTGCACGCGGCGCGAGCGAAGCGTGATGCACCAGCATGCGCCAGCCGGCGGCGCTGCGCAGGTAGACGTTGGTGGCGATGGCCGCGTTACGGGCACGCGTTTCTCCTTCGGCGCTGAATTCCTCCTGCACGCTGTGCACCGCGATCATCATGCCCGAGAGCGTCACCTGACGCGTGATGCGTACGCGCATGCCGGGGCCGCCGGCGAAGATCTTCGCCCAGCTCGCCCGCACTTCGTCGTGGCCGCTCAGCCGCGGCCCGGTCGGATGCACGCAGACGATCTCTTCATCTTCCGCCCACACGCTCATCATGTCTTCGAGGTTCGCGTGCTCGAGCGCCTCGTAAAAGGCGGCCTCCGCATCCTGGGGGGTGGGGAAGATCCTGCTCGACATGCTGCGCGCCGCGCGAAGTTCGAAAGCTCGATGAAGGTGCGCCCGTGTCAGTCGGGGCGCGGCGCGGACGGAGACGGCTTACCGGCGCCCGCGTCGGCGGATCCTAGCACGCCGAGATGGCCGATTTCCTCGAGCACGCGCTCGACCGGAAGCTCGCGCATGCAGCGGAAATGTCCGAGCGGGCATTCGCGCGCGAAGCATGGACTGCATTCGATGCCGAGCCACACCACGCGCGCGCGGTCCGAACGCGGCGGCGTGTGCTCGGGGCTCGAGGAGCCGAACAGCGCCACCTGCGGGCGTCCCAGCGCCGCGGCAATGTGCATCAACCCCGAGTCGTTGCTGACGGCGGCGTCGGCGAATGCGATCAGCTCGATCGCCTCGTCCAGCGTGGTCTTGCCGGCGAGGCTGGTTGCGGCGCCCTCGCTTGCGCGTACGACGTCATCGCACACCGGCACGTCGCCTTGCGAGCCGAGCAGCCAGACCAGAGCGCCGCGTGCGCCGAGCGCGGACGCGAGAGCACCGAAATGCTCGGCCGGCCAGCGCTTTGCCGGTCCGTACTCCGCGCCCGGGCACAGCACAATGTTCGCGCGCGGCGCCGGGGCGAAGCCGAAGCGCCCGGCCGTGGCCGCCGAGGAGGCGCGGTCGCACAGCAGTTTCGGCGGCTCGAGCGCTTCGCGCGCGCTCGTGCCCGGCGCATCGGCCAGTCGCGCGTAATGCTGGGCCATCGGACCGCGCGAACGGCGCTTCGCGCGGTACAGCAGGTTGAGCAGTCCGTACCGCCACTCGCCGACGTAGCCGGCGCGCAGCCTGATCTCGGCAAGGTAGGGCACCAGTGCCGATTTCCAGGAGTTGGGCAAGACGATGGCGTGGTCGTAGGCACGCGAGCGCAGCGAGCGTCCGAAACGCCAACGCGCGCGCAGCTCAAGCGCGCCGTGCCGGAACGGCGTCTCGATCACCTCGTTCACCTCGGGCATGCGCCGCAGCACGGGCGCCACCCACTTCGGCGCCAGCACCTCGAGGATGGCGTCGGGCTGCTTGGCGCGCAGGCGCGCGAGCAGCGGCTGCGCCATCAGCGCGTCCCCGATCCAGTTCGGCGCGACGATCAGGACGCGGGCCATCGCGTCGGCCCCACGATGTGCCTAGTGTCCCTTCGGCGCGGCGCCCTTGTAGACGTAGCGCGTGCCGCAGTAGGGACAAAGCATTTCGCCATGCTCGATGACGTCGAGAAAGACGCGCGGATGGCGCGACCACAGCGGCGCCGACGGCGGCGGGCAGTGCAGCGGCAAGTCCTTTTCGTCCACCTCGACGAGCCGCGACGTGTCGGTGGCCTGCGTGCTCATCGCCTGGCCTTTTTCCGGGTCGTGGCGACGGGCTTCATGTCGACCGGCGTAAGCCAGCCCTTGTGGCGCTTGTCGCGGCCGAGCACGACGTCGAAGAACGCCTTCTGCAGTTTCTTGGTGATCGGGCCGGCCTTGCCGGCGCCGATCTGGCGGCTGTCGAGCTCGCGAATTGGCGTGACCTCGGCGGCGGTGCCGGTAAAGAACGCTTCGTCGGCGATATAGATGTCGTCGCGCGTCAGGCGCTTGGCGCCGACCTTGAGCCCCATCTCCTCTGCAAGCTGAATCACAGAGGAGCGCGTGATGCCGGTGAGCGCCGAGGTGAGCTCGGGCTCCCAGATGCGTCCGTCCTTGACGATGAAAAGATTCTCGCCTGCGCCTTCGGCGACGTAGCCCTCGACGTCGAGCAGCAGGCCTTCGTCGTAGCCGTGCATGGTGGCCTCGAGCGTGGCGAGCACCGAGTTGGGGTACGTGCCCGACATCTTGGCGCGCGCCATGGTGACGTTGATATGGTGGCGCGCGTACGATGAAGTCTTGACGCGGATACCCTTTGCGAGGGCCTCGGGCCCGAGGTACGCGCCCCAGGGCCATGCCGCGATCGCGACGTGCACCTTGGCGCCGACGGGGGACACGCCCATTTTCTCCGAACCGTAGAAGGCGATCGGGCGCACGTAGCAGGATTCGTGGCCATTGGCGCGCACGGTCTCGATTTGCGCCTTCATCAACTGCTCGCGCGTGTACGGGATCTTCATCATGTAGATGTGCGCGGAGTTGAACAGCCGGTCGGTGTGCTCCTTGAGCCGGAAGATCGCCGTGCCGCTTGCGGTCTTGTACGCGCGCAGGCCCTCGAAGACCGCGAGGCCGTAGTGCAGCGAGTGGGTGAGCACATGGGTGGTAGCGGATCGCCACGGCACGAGCTTGCCGTCGTGCCAGATCCAGCCGTCGCGGTCGGCCATCGAGGGGGGCATTTAAAGTTCTCCGGATTGCTCGAAAAAGAAGGCATATTCTAGCCATATCACCTCTCAACGCGTGTACCGAACGATGCCAGTTCACTGTCCGATCGCCCCCGCGGCTGTACCCTTCGCACTCGCCGCGGTGCTGGCTGCAGGATGCGCCAGCGCTCCCAAGGACGAATTGCTCGCCTACAGCGAGCAGCTCGCCGCGCGCCCGCTGGAGACGGCCGAGGTGGTGGAGGTGGCGCGCTTCTCGCGCAAGCGCGCGGGCGAGCCGCTGCCCGAGCACTGGCGCGCCTACGGCATTCCGCGCAAGCCTGCGACCCAATACCGGCTGGTGAACGGCGGCGAGCATGTGGCGCTCGAGGCGCGTGCCGAGCGCTCGGCGTCGGGCCTTTACCGGCCGTTGCGCGTCGATCCGCGCTCGCATCCGGTGCTCGAGTGGCGCTGGCAGGTTTCGCAGCTGATTCCGGGCGCTGACGCGCGAAAACCCTCTCGCGAGGATTCTCCGGCGCGTGTCATCGTCTCGTTCCACGGCGACGCAAGCCGCCTGGATTTCGAGGATCGCACCCGGCTGCGCCTCGTGCAGGCGCTTTCCGGCCAGTCGCTGCCCTACGCGATGCTCGTCTATACCTGGTCGAACGAGCTGCCGGTGGGCACCATCGTGCCGAGCCATCACCTCTCCCGCGTCCGCATGGTGGTCGCGGAGAGCGGCGCGCAGCGCCTGGGGCGCTGGGTGGAGGTCCGGCGCAACGTGCTCGAGGACTTCCGGCGCGCTTTCGGCGAGGAGCCGTGGGACGTCGTCGCCGTCGGGGTGATGAGCGACACCGACAATACCGGACAGAGCGCGCACTGTCTGTACGGCGACATCAGTTTTCGGCGCGTTCCCTGATCGGCGGCGCCGCGCAGCGCTCGCAGCGCGCTATTCGCCGAACACCGACTTCCATAGCGCGCGTACGCCCTGCGCGTGCACCTCGACCTGCTCGCCCGGCACGCGGGCGAACTGGGCACCTTTCAGTCGCAGGGTGTGCTGGACGCGGCGGAACTCCCGATAGGCCTCGCGCGCGCCCTGGGCGAGCTCAGCGGGGATCAGACCGAGCTCGGCCGACATGCCGAGCAGCGCAATATTGCCCAGATTGCCGGTGAGCGTCGGATGCGCGTGCGAATGCGCGAGAACGAGGAATTGGACGACGAACTCGAGATCGACCATGCCGCCGCGGCCGTGCTTGACGTCGAACAGACCGGATCGATTCGGGTGGCCCTCGAACATCTTCTGTCGCATCGCCAGCACATCCTTGGCCAGCTTGGCCGGGTCGCGCGGCTGGCGCAGGATGCGCTCGCGGATTGCCTCGAAGGCATCGCCCACCCGCTGGTCGCCGGCGCAGTAGCGCGCCCGCGTCAGTGCTTGATGCTCCCAGGTCCAGGCGTCCTTTTCCTGGTAGCGCTCGAATGCGGCGAGCGAGGACACCATCAGCCCGGCGTCACCGCTCGGCCGCAGCCGCAAGTCGGTTTCGAACAGCACCCCCGATGAGGTCCGGCTGTTGAGCCAGTTGTTGAAGCGTTGCGCGAAGCGCGAATAGACCTCTATCGCCTGCTCGTGCGGATCGTCGAACAGAAAGACGATATCCAGGTCGGAGACGTAACCGAGCTCCTTTCCGCCCAGCTTGCCGTAGCCGATCACGGCGAAACGCGGCGCGTCCTCGCGGTGGCGATTGCGCGTCTGAGACCAGGCAAGCCCGAGCGCGGCCTCGAGCGCGAGATCGGCGAGCGCCGATAGGTGATCGGCGAGCTTCTCGATGGTGAGCAGTCCGGCGAGGTCCTGCGCCAACAGACGGAACACCTGCGCCTGGTGCTGCTCGCGCAGCTCGTTCATCTGGCGCTCGGTGTCGCCGGCGTGGTCGGCGAGCCGCTGGTGCAGGCTGCGCGCGAAGGCCGGCCAGTCGGGCGGCGCGTACAGCACGCGGTCATCGAGCAGCTCGTCGAGCAGCAATGGGTGCGTGGTGACGAATTGCGCCGCCCAGCTCGATGCCGAGATCATGCCCGCGACGCGCTCGAGCGCCTGGGGGTTTTCGGCCAGTAGCGCGAGATAGGCGGCGCGACGCGCGACCGCTTCGATCAGATCGAGGCCGCGCGCGAGCGTGATGTCGGGCTCGGGCGTGGCGCCCGCCGCCGAGACCAGTTCAGGCATCAGGGCGCGAATGCGCTTTTTCGAGTCCTCCGGCAGCTGCCCATAGCGTTGGCTGGAACGCAGCGCCGCCAGACGCGCCGCGCTCGCCGGCGGATCCGCATAGCCTTTTCCGGCGAGCCGCTCGGCAACCGCCTCGGCGTCGTCGTTCCAGTAATCGCCTGCGGCGCTCGGCGTGTTTTCCGCGAATACCGCGTTGAAATGCCGCGTGACGGCGTCGCGCATCAGTGCGAGACGTGCCGCGAAAGCATCCCAGGTCTCGAACCCGCACATCGCGGCAACGCGTCCGCGATCTTCCGCGCTTTCGGGCAGCGTATGGATCTGGGCGTCGTCCAGGTACTGCAGGCGGTGCTCGAGCATGCGCAGGAACACGTAGGCCTCCGAAAGCTCGTGCTGTGCGGGCGGCGGCAGCAGCCGGCGCTCAGCGAGGCGCGCGAGCACTTCGAGCGTCGGGCGAACCGCAAGCTCCGGGTCGCGCCCGCCGCGCACCAGCTGCAGCGCCTGCGCAATGAACTCGATCTCGCGGATGCCGCCGGGCCCGAGCTTGATGTGCTCGGCCAGCTCGCGCCGGGCGACCTCGCGCCGCACTTCGCCGTGCAGGCGTCGCATCGCCGTGAGCGTCGCGAAATCGAGGTACTTGCGGAATACGAACGGCCGCACCACCGCGGCGAGCGCATCGCACGCTGCTTCATCGCCCGTGACCGCGCGCGCCTTGATCCACGCATAACGCTCCCATTCGCGACCCTGCGCGACGAAATAGGTCTCGAGCGCGTCAAGGCTCGCCGCGATCGGTCCGGACTCGCCGTAGGGGCGCAGGCGCATGTCGACGCGGAACACGAAGCCGTCCTCGGTCACCTCGCCCAGGAGCGCGATCAGCCGCTTGCCGACGCGCGTAAAGAATTCGTGGTGCGAGATCGAGCGTGCGCCGCCGGTTTCGCCTTCGCTCGGGTAGACGAACACCAGGTCGATGTCCGACGACACGTTGAGCTCGCGGCCGCCGAGCTTGCCCATGCCGATCACGAGCAGCGGCAGCTCGCGGCCATCGGCGCCGCACGGTGCGCCGAACTCGGCGGCCAGCCGCGTGTGAGCCCAGCGGAGCGCGCAAGCGATGGTCTGCTCCGCGAGATCACTCATCGCGCCGCAAACTTCGGCCAGATCGGCGGTGCCCGCCAGGTCGCGCGCCATGGTTCGAAGAAGCACGCGCTGGCGCAAACGGCGCAGCCGGCGCTTGAGCGCGGCCTCGTCCTCCGCATCGGCGCCGGCAAGCGCATCGACCATCGCTTCGCGGCTGAATCGCGCGCCGGCTTCGAGCTCGGTAGCGAGCTCCGGGCGCGCATCGAGCAGTCGCAGCGCGAAGCGCGAGCGCGCGAGTGGCTCCGGGAGCTTGACGCTCATGGTCGCTCACCCACGCGCACGGCGTCCATTCGCCTGCCCGCGCGAAGTGCGTTTTGTCGCTCGCCCTCCCGGAGGACGTTTTCTCGATTGGGTACGGGCATTTACGGTTAGAATGAAGCGGCGTTTTCTAGACTGGCCGCCGCGTCCGCTGAGAACTTTTTGGGCGCACGTGGCCCTAATCGCCGGGCCGCGCGTTAACACCAATAAGGAAGCGCCGGCTGCCGCGCCCGGATCCCGCACGAACTTCGGCTTCCCGGATCCCGGGTCCTTCACAATTGCAGGCCGAAGTGTGGGGTAACGCCAGGCACGATGCAAACCGACGTCGAATCCAGCCCGCCGGCGGCGCGTAGCACGCGCCTGCGACGAAGTCTGCGTGCCGTGGGGCCGTGGCTGCGACCTTTCGAGGCGCTCACGTGGGCGTTGCTGTTCGTGGTGGCCGGGCTGTTCATTGCATTGCGCTATTGGGTGCTGCCCGACATCGAGCGCTACCGGCCGGAGATCGTCAACGTGATCTCGGGCGCGATCGGCATGCCGGTGCGCATCGGCGCCGTCAGCGCCAGCTGGGAGGGGCTGCGCCCTCAGGTGGACCTGACCGATCTGCGGATCTACGATCACGACGGGCGCGAGGTGCTGGCGTTGCCGTCGGTCCAGAACATCGTGGCCTGGCGCTCGCTGGCGCGCGGCGAGCTGCGCCTGCACGCACTCACGATCGACGGCCCGCGCCTGGCGATAAGGCGCAGCAAGGCCGGCACGCTGTTCGTCGCCGGCATGCGGCTCGATCCGGACACCGGCGAGGGCAAGTTCGCCGACTGGATCCTCGGTCAGCGCGAGATCGTGGTGCGCAACGCCGAAATCGAGTGGCAGGACGAGTTGCGCGATGCGCCGCTGCTGGCGCTGCGCGCGCTCAATTTTCGTCTGCGCAACGAAGGCGAGGAGCATTCGATCGGACTTACCGCGCACCCGCCCGCCGAGCTCGGCTCGACGCTCGATGTGCGCGCCGAGCTTTTCGGCGAGAGCGCCATGCGACCCTCGGCCTGGAACGGCCAGGTGTACGCGGAGCTTGGCTATACGAATCTCGCGGGCTGGCGCGCGTGGATCGACTACCCTGCCGAAGTGCGCAGCGGCGAGGGTGCGCTGCGCGTGTGGGTGACGCTTGGCGAGGGCAAGCTACAGCGCGCGACGGTCGACCTCGCATTGAGCAATGTTTCGGCGCGGCTCGCCAGCGACTTGCCGCAACTCGAGCTCGCTTCATTGCACGGTCGGTTGCAGGGTCGGCGCAGCGGGCGCGGCTACGAGCTCTCTGGAAGCGAGCTCGCGCTCACGCCGGTGCAAGGCACGCCGTTGCGACCCGCGAGCTTCCATTTGAGCTACGAACCCGCGATGGGGGGCGAGCTCGAGCGCGGCGCGCTGAGCGCCCGCCGGGTCGAGCTCGAGCCGTTGGCTCAGCTTGCGGAGTTCCTGCCGTTTCCCGCGGAGCCAAGGAACGTGCTTGCCGAGCTCGCGCCCAAGGGGACTTTGCTCGAGGTCAAGTTCGACTGGAGCGGTCCGCTCGGCGGCGATCCGCAGTTCATCGGGCGCGCACGTTTCGAAGCGCTTGCCATGCAAGCCCGCGGCA
>JBFKUL010000090.1:0-10073 GCA_041635755.1 Burkholderiales bacterium
GCAGCAGCGAAAAGCCGGTGCGCGAGCGGTCCGCAGCCTGGTCGTTGGGCAGCACCTCGAGCTTAAGCTCGCCGTAGTAGCGTCGGCCGAGATAGCGATACTGGCTCTTGAGCTGTGCCCCGCGCTTGGTCATGTACACGGGCGTCAGGGTCAAGTCCTGCTCGGGCGCGATGTTCCAGTAGAAAGGCACGCCGAACTCGAAACCGCGCAGCGTGTTCTGCGAGTAGTAGGGCGTGAGCAGCCCGGTCTTGCGCCGTCGCTCGAGCGGAAAAGTAGCGTAGGGAAACGCCAGGATCGGCGTGTCGAAAAAGCGCACCCGCGGCCACCTCGCGCGGCCTTCCTCGGCCTCGTAGTCGAGCTCGAGCGATTCGGCCTCGATCTGCCACGCATCGTTGCCGGGCTGACAAGTCGTGAAGGTCGCATCCTTCATGCGCAGGCGGTCCTTGCCGAGAAACTCGACTTGCGCAGCGCCGCCGCGCGCGTCCTGCTCCCGGCGGATGAGGTAGCGCGGCGCCTCCAGCACCCCGGTGTCCTCGCGCAGGTCGTAGAACAGGCGCGGACCGAAGAACCGATCGCCGCCCTGCTCAAGACGCACACCGCCGTCGGCCTCGAGGCGTCCGAACTCCTGGTTGTACCTGAGAGCGTCCGAGAACACGCGCAGGTCCTCCTGATGCAGCTCGACCTTGCCTTGGGCCGAGAGCTCGAGATCGGCAACGCCCTCGATGCGCTCGGCGTCGATCGTGGTCGCAGCCTTGCGCTCGGTCGCCGCTGCAGGCACCGCGGCGACACCAACGTCTTCGTCCGCACCTGAAGCGGCGCATGCAAAAAGCGTGACGAGCAGCGTCGCGAAGCGGGCGGCGGGAACGCTCTGCTTCCGCGCCGGACGGAGCTGCATGGGCGGTTGGAGGGGACGCGCGTTTTTTGAGTGCTAAAATTCTCACAATTCGGCGCAACGCGCAATGGAACATCCGGTTCGGGCGCGCCGCCTTGCCCACGAGCCCTCGCCCCCTGAAGCCCCGACCCGCCCAGCGCAACGTGGACGCACGGCTCGACGCCCTTGAACGCTGGCTCGCGGCGGAGTTGCGCGCTGCGCCTTTTACGCTTGCGCCTGCCTCGGAGGACGCGAGCTTCCGGCGCTACTTCCGCGTTTCCCTCGCCGACGGCCGCAGCTTCGTCGCCATGGACGCGCCGCCGGAGAAGGAGGACTGCCGGCCTTTCCTGCATGTCGCAAAGCTGCTGCGCAACGCCGGCGTGCATGCGCCCGAGGTGCACGCGCAGGACCTCGTGCAGGGATTCTTGCTGCTGTCCGACCTTGGCACGACAACGTATCTTGCGGCGCTGAACGAGGACAACGCGCAGGCCCTCATGCACGACGCGACGATTGCGCTCGTGCGATGGCAGCTTGCGACGCGGGCGGGCGAATTGCCGTCCTACGACGAAGCGTTGCTGCGCAGGGAGATGGAGTTGTTTCCGGAATGGTTCGTCGGCCGCCACCTTGGGGCGACGCTCGCACCCGCGCAGCGCGATGCCCTCGAGACGGTGTTCAAGCTGCTCGTCGACAGCGCGCTTGGGCAGCCCACGGCGTTCGTGCACCGCGACTTCATGCCGCGCAATCTGATGCTGTGCGAGCCGAATCCCGGCGTGCTCGATTTCCAGGACGCGGTCATCGGGCCGATGACCTACGACATGGTGTCCCTGACGCGCGACGCCTTCATCAGCTGGGACGAGGAGCGCGTACTCGACTGGTGCGTGCGCTATTGGGAGCAGGCGCGCGCGGCGCGCCTGCCCGTGCGCGACGACTTTGCCGAGTTCTATCGCGAGTTCGAGTGGATGGGCCTGCAGCGCCACCTCAAGGTGCTCGGCATCTTCGCGCGCATCTGCTACCGCGACGGCAAACCGAAGTACCTCGAGGACACACCGCGCTTCATGCGCTACGCGCTCGAGGTGGCCCGACGCTACGCGCCGCTCGCGCCGCTGGCGCGCCTGCTCGGCGAGCTCGAAGGCCGCGCCCCTCGTGCGGGATATACCTTTTGAACCGGCCGAGATGAAGGCCATGCTGCTTGCGGCCGGGCGCGGCGAGCGTCTTCGCCCGCTCACCGAGCGCGTCCCCAAGCCTCTGGTCGAGGCCGGTGGCAAGCCGCTCATCGTCTGGCAGCTCGAGCGCCTGGCCGCCGCCGGATTTCGCGACGTGGTGATCAACGTCTCGCATCTCGCCGAGCGCGTGCTTCGGCAGCTCGGCGATGGCGCCCCGTTCGGGCTGCGCATCGAGTACTCACGCGAAGCTGCGCCGCTCGAGACCGCCGGCGGCATCGCCTATGCGCAGGCCCTGTTGGGCGATGCCCCGTTTCTGCTCGCCAACGCCGATGTGTACTGCGAATTCGATTTCGGGCGGCTGCGTGGCATGGCGCTCGGGCCGCGCCTCGTGCATCTGGTTCTGGTGCCCAATCCCGCGCACCATCCGCAGGGCGATTTCACGCTCGACGCGGGACGCGTCGGCAACGGCGCTGGGCCGCGCTACACTTATGCGGGAATCGGCGTGATCTCGCCTGCACTGGTCGCGCCGGTGGCGCGCGGCGAAAAGGCGCCGCTTGCACCGCTGCTGCGTGCGGCGGCGGAACGCGGGCTGGCCGGCGGAGAGCTCTACGAGGGTTTGTGGACCGATGCGGGTACGCTCGAGCGGCTCGCCGAGCTGGATGCGAACCTGAGGTCGCGTGATGGCGCTCGAGGCTGACGCGGTCGACCGCGCGCTGGCGGCCGACGCCGCGTGGCTGGCGGAACTGCGTGAGCGCTGGGGTGCGCTCGTCAAGATCGTGGTTTGGGGGCGGCTCGCCTCTGCCAGGATCGGGGCGCTGCCGCGGCTGCGCAAGCGCGTTCTCGAGCTCGGCGAGAAACTTGCCGCGCTGGGCGCGCCGCGCGAGTGGATTCCAAGGCCGCGCGAGCGCCTGAAAAGCGCCCTCGCGGCGGCGCTCGCCGCGCGTGCGCTGCTCGAGCAATGCGCGCAGGCGCTCGAGGAGCTCGACGCGGGCGACGACCGCGAGGCGCTCGCACGGTCGCTGGCAGCGCTGCGCGAAGTCGCCGAAGCGCAGCTCGAGCAGTACGCCGGGCGATGGGCTGCGTTGCTCGATTCGCAACTCGGCGAACGTGAAATGGAGTGAGGCTGGCATGAAGCTGAGTGACCTGGCGCCCGACGTAGCGACCTACGCCGGACGGCGCGCGCGCCTGCTACGATCGATGCGTGCCGGCGTTGCAGTGATTCCGACCGCGCACGAGCGCATCCGAAATCGCGACACGCACTATCCGTACCGCTTCGACAGCTACTTCTACTACCTGACCGGGTTCTCCGAGCCCGAGGCGGCGCTGGTGCTGGTCGCGGGCGAGTCGCCCCGGACGTTGCTGTTCTGCCGTAGCCGCAACGAGGAGCGCGAGATCTGGGACGGCTTTCGCCACGGACCGGAAGCGGCGCGCGAGCGCTTCGGCTTCGACCACGCGCACCCGATCGAGGCGCTCGACAAGACGCTCGCCGAGCTGCTCGCCGACCAGCCGGCCCTGTTTTATCCGATGGGGGCCGATGCCGCGTGGGATGCGCAGGCGATGCAATGGCTGAACGCGGTGCGTGCCAAGGTCCGCACGGGAATCGCGGCGCCCTCGGCGGTGCACGACGTGCGCGCGCTGCTCGATGAGATGCGCTTGATCAAGGACGAGCGTGAGCTGGGTTTCATGCGGCGCGCCGGCTCGATTTCCGCCGCCGCGCACCGTCGCGCGATGCGCGCCACGCGCCCCGGGCGTCACGAGTACGAGATCGAGGCCGAGTTGCTCTACGAGTTCCGCCGCAGCGGCGCGCAGTTCCCCGCGTACTGGCCGATCGTCGCCAGCGGCGCCAACGCGTGCGTGCTGCACTACGTGTTCAACGACGCTCCGCTTCGCGACGGCGACTTGCTGTTGATCGATGCGGGCTGCGAGCTGCACGGCTACGCATCCGACATCACGCGTACCTTTCCGGTCAACGGCCGCTTCAGCGGCGCGCAGCGCGAGATCTATGAATTGGTGCTCGCCGCCCAGCACGCGGCGATGGCGAAGACCCGTTCCGGCGTCCACTGGAACGAACCGCACGACGCCGCGGTGCGCGTGCTCGCCCAGGGCATGATCGACCTCAAGCTCTTGACGGGAGATCTCGAGGAGGTGCTGGAGAAGGAGACCTACAAGCGCTTCTATATGCACCGCACGGGGCACTGGCTTGGACTGGACGTGCACGATGCGGGCGACTACAAGCACGCCGGAAAATGGCGACCGCTCGAGCCCGGCATGACGCTCACGGTCGAACCGGGCGTGTACATCCGCGCCGCCGGCGACGTCGCCGAGCGCTTTCACAACATCGGCGTGCGCATCGAGGACGACGTGGTGGTGACCGCCGGCGAATGCGAGGTGCTCACCGTCGAAGCGCCCAAGACGGTCGCCGACATCGAAGCGCTGATGCGCGACGCGGGCGGCCGTGCTTGAAGTCCTGATCGTCGGCGCCGGTCCGGTCGGCAGCACGCTCGCGCTTGCGCTGCGGGCGGCAGGCCGGAGCGTGGCGCTGCTCGAGCGCCGCTTGCAAGCCGAGATGCCGCCGGCCGGCCCCGAAGCACCGCTTCCCGAGTCGCATCCGGCATTCCGCCCGATCGCCTTGTCGCACGCCAGCCGCCTGATCCTCGAGCGCGTGCATGCCTGGCCAGGCGCGCTCGTCTCGCCCATCGAGGCGATCCAGGTTTCGCAAGCCGGCGGCATCGGCCGCACCGAGCTGCGCGCTGTAGACGCAGGCGTGCCCGCCCTCGGCTACGTGATCGGCTACTCGGCGATTGCGCAATGGCTCGGCGAGCGTCTCGCCTCCAGTGGTGCCGAGGTTCTCGACGGCGCACGCCTGGACGCGCTCGAGGTGTCGTCGCAATCGGTACTCGCGCGCTTCGAGCGCCACGGCAAGACGCAAACGCTCGCTGCCCGCTGCTTGGTGCATGCAGAAGGTGCATCGACCGGGGGGCGCGAGAAGCGCCACGGCTACGATGCGCTCACCGCGCTGGTGGAAGTGCATCCGGCGGCCCAGACCACGGCCTTCGAACGCTTTACCGACGAGGGGCCGCTCGCCCTGCTGCCGATGGCGGGCCGCTACGCCCTCGTATGGAGCGCGCGTCCGCACCGCGCCCGCGCTTTGTCGGAGGCGCCGCGGGAAGCGTTCCTGAGCGAGCTGGCGCGCGTCGTCGGCAGCCGTGCCGGTCGCTTCATCGCGGTCGGCCCGCGGGAGGTTCAACCTCTGATGCTGAAGGTGCGCGGCTCGCGCGTCGACGTTCGGCAGGCTTACATCGGCAATGCGGCGCAGACGCTGCACCCGGTGGCGGGTCAGGGGCTCAATCTTGGCCTGCGCGACGCATGGGCACTCGCCGCCGCGCTGCACGGCGCGCCCGACCCCGGCGCTCCGGCGACGCTGGCGCATTTCGCCGCCAGCCGCCGGCTCGATGCCGGGGCGACGATCGGCATCACGGAATTGCTGGCGGGCGCCTTCCTCGGCAGCAACCCGGCGCTGCGCGCGGCGCGCGGCCTCGCGCTCACTGCACTGGACGTGCTGCCGCCGGTGCGCCGATTCTTTGCGCGCCGCATGATCTTCGGGCCGTCGGCAATTCCCTGACCTCGCTTGCATTGGCGGGCAGGCACGCACCTCGCGCTGCGAAATTCAGCACTAAGGTAGTGCTCGCCAAGAAAACCCGGGGCACGATCAAGATTTTTTGCGGACGCAATTTATCCCGGCGTTGAAAACGGTTAAAATCCGTTTCCCTTTCGCTGATCCAACGCCCTCGACTTCGTGATGAGACTCGGCACGCACGTGCTGCGGAATACGCTTTTCGTCGCGCCGATGGCGGGCGTTACCGACCGGCCGTTTCGCCAATTGGCGCGGCGCTTTGGCGCCGGACTGGCGGTGTCCGAGATGGTCAGTGCCCGCCCCGAGCTGCGCGGCTCGCGCAAATCGCGCTTGCGGCTCGCGCACGAGGGCGAGTCCGCGCCCGTCTCGGTGCAGATCGCGGGCGCCGACCCGACGATGATGGCGGACGCTGCGCGCTACAACGTCGACGGCGGCGCGCAGATCATCGACATCAACATGGGCTGCCCGGCGAAGAAAGTGTGCAACGTCCTCGCCGGCTCGGCCTTGCTCGAGAACGAGGCGCTGGTTGCGCGCATTCTGGAGGCGGTGGTGGCCGCGGTGCGCGTTCCGGTGACGCTCAAGATCCGAACCGGGCCCGATCCCGCGCGCAGAAACGCCGTCCGCATCGCACGCATCGCGCAGGGCGCCGGCATCCAGCTGCTCGCGGTGCACGGCCGCACCCGGGCCTGCGGATTCTCGGGCGGCGTCGAGTACCACAGCATCGCCGAGGTCAAGTCGGCGGTCGCCATCCCCGTCATCGCCAATGGCGACATCGCAACGCCCGAGGAGGCGAAGCGGGTGCTTGCGTACACCGGCGCGGACGGCATCATGATCGGCCGCGCGGCGCACGGCAGACCATGGATCTTCCGCGACTTCGAGCATTTTCTTGCCACCGGCGAACGGCTCGCACCGCCTGCGCTCGCCGAGGTCGGGGGAATTCTGCTCGAGCATCTCGCCGGACTCTACGCGCTTTACGGCGAGCCGCAGGGCGTGCGCGTGGCGCGCAAGCACATCGGGTGGACGGTTCGCGGCCTGCCGGGCGCAGAAGCGTTTCGCCGCGCCGCAAACGCAATCGAGACCGCCGGCGCGCAGCTCGCCGCTGTCCGGGGCTATTTCGAGCGCGCTGCGGCCGCCGACGTCGCGCCAACCCCGGACCGGCTCGGCGCAAACGACCAACACACTGCAAGGCGATTCCCGTGTACGGGGCTCGCCGGGGAGAGACTCGCCGCATGACCCGCAACAATGAGCTGGCCGAAGCGGTCAGGCGCTCGCTCGAGCGCTATTTCCGCGACATGGACGGCGAGAAGCCGACCGCCATCTACGACATGGTGCTGAAAAACATCGAGAAGCCGCTGATCGAAACGGTGCTCGGGCGCGCCGAGGGAAACCAGACCCTCGCCGCGACCATGCTCGGCATCAACCGAAACACGCTGCGCAAGAAAATGCACCAGCTGCGCATCAAAGGCTAGGCCGCCAGCGCCCGCCCGCGCAGGCGCGCCCGCGGCGAACCATGCACAAGATCAAGAAGGCGTTGGTCAGCGTTTCGGACAAGGCCGGTATCGTCGCGCTGTGCCGCGAACTCGCGTCTCTCGGCGTGCAGTTGCTGTCGACCGGCGGCACCGCAAAGCTGCTCGAGAAGGAAGGCGTCGCGGTCACCGAAGTTTCGAGCTATACCGGATTCCCGGAAATGCTCGATGGTCGGGTCAAGACGCTGCACCCGAAGATCCACGGCGGCCTGCTCGCGCGTCGCGACATGCCTGCGCACCTTGACGCCATCCGCCGCGCGGACATCGAGCCGATCGATCTGCTGGTGGTCAACCTGTATCCCTTTCAGGCAACGGTCGCCGATCCGGACTGCCGGCTGGAGGACGCGATCGAGAATATCGACATCGGCGGCCCGGCGATGCTGCGCTCGGCGGCCAAGAACCATGCCGGCGTCGCCGTGGTGGTCGATCCGGCGGACTATGCGCGCGTGCTTCAGGAGCTGCGCACAAACGGCGGCGTCTCCGATGCCACGCGCTTCGAGCTGGCGAAAAAGGTCTTTGCGCACACGGCGGCGTATGACGGCGCGATTGCCAACTACCTCAGCGCGCTCGAGTCCGATGGCGCGCGCGCCGCGTATCCCGGGGTGCTGACGCTCCAGTTCCAACGGCTGCAGCAGATGCGTTACGGCGAGAACCCCCACCAGTCCGCGGCCTTCTACCGCGACGCGCACGCGGTCGCCGGAGCGCTTGCCGGCTATCGTCAGATTCAGGGCAAGGCGCTGTCCTTCAACAACATTGCGGACGCCGATACCGCCTGGGAGTGCGTCAAGAGTTTTTCCGAGCCCGCGTGCGTCATCGTGAAGCACGCGAACCCGTGCGGCGTCGCGATTGCCGAGAATCTGTTGAGTGCGTACCGCAAAGCCTTCAAGACCGACCCGGTGTCGGCGTTCGGCGGCATTCTCGCTTTTAACCGCGCGCTCGATCGCGACACCGCCGAGGCCTTCGGCAAGCAGTTCGCCGAAGTGGTGATCGCGCCGCGCATCGAGTCCGAGGCCCGCGAGCTGCTCGCCGGCAAGCAGAATCTGCGCGTGCTGGAAGTGCCGCTCGAGCACGGGACGCAGGCGCAGGACTTCAAGCGCGTCGGCGGCGGGCTGCTGGTGCAAAGCCCGGATGCGCACGCAATCGAGCGCTCGGCGCTCAAGGTCGTGACGCGGCGCAGGCCGACGGAGCCGCAGTGGGGCGACCTGCTATTCGCGTGGAGCGTGGCGAAGTACGTCAAGTCGAACGCAATCGTGTTCGTGCGCGACGGCATGACGGTCGGCGTCGGCGCCGGTCAGATGAGCCGCGTCGACAGCGCCCGGATCGCCTCGATCAAGGCCCAGAGCGCCGGACTCGAGCTGGCGGGCTCGACGGTCGCGTCGGATGCATTTTTTCCGTTTCGAGACGGCCTGGACGTGGTGGTGGACGCCGGGGCGGTCGCCGTGATCCAGCCCGGAGGCAGCGTGCGTGACGAGGAAGTCATCGCGGCCGCCGACGAGCGCGGCGTCGCCATGGTGTTCACGGGCGTGCGGCACTTCCGACACTGAGAACAGGGGGCGTTGCGCCGCCGCGTGCCGTCGCGGCGCGGCGCCTGACTTTCAGAAGGAGCGTGGCCCGCATGACGCACTACAATCCGCTTTGCGACCGCGCCCGATCGCGGCGCGGGGCATTTCTGGAAAGGGCTGCGGGGTGAAGCTGCTGGTGATCGGCGCCGGGGGGCGCGAGCACGCGCTGGCGTGGAAGCTCGCCACCAGCCCGCGCGTGCAGAAGGTTTTCGTCGCGCCAGGCAACGGTGGAACGGCCGCCGAACCCGGCGTCGAGAACGTGGCGCTGTCATCGGTACCTGAGCTGGTCGAGTTCGCAAAGCGCCAGGGCGTCCAGTTCACCGTCGTCGGGCCCGAGGCACCGCTCGCGGCCGGCGTTGTCGACGCGTTCCGCGCCGCCGACCTGATGATCTTCGGGCCGACGCGCGCCGCCGCGCAGCTCGAGTCGTCGAAGGATTTCGCAAAGCGTTTCATGGCGCGGCATGGAATTCCGACCGCGCGCTACGCCACCTTCGAGCGCGTCGACGAGGCCAAGTCGTATGTCGACCGGCATGGCGCGCCGATCGTGATCAAGGCCGATGGTCTCGCCGCGGGCAAAGGCGTGGTGGTCGCGACCAGCGTCGACGAGGCGAAGGCGGCGATCGACATGATGCTCGTCGGCCAGCGGCTGGGCGAGGCCGGCGCTCGGGTGGTCATCGAAGAGTGTCTGCAGGGCGAGGAAGCGAGCTTCATCGTCATGGTGGACGGGACCCATGCGTTGCCGCTGGCCACCAGCCAGGATCACAAGCGCCTGCGCGATGGCGACGACGGCCCGAACACCGGCGGCATGGGCGCCTACTCCCCGGCGCCGGTGGTGACACCGAAGATTCACGCCCGCGTGATGCGCGAAATCATCATGCCAACCGTTCAGGGAATGGCGAAGGAAGGTCTACCGTACGTGGGATTTCTCTATGCCGGATTGATGATCGACGCTGCTGGAAATCCGAGGACGCTCGAGTTCAACTGCCGGCTCGGCGATCCGGAGGCGCAGCCGATCATCCTGCGCCTGAAGTCCGACCTGCTCGACCTCGTCGAGCACGCGATCGAGGGGACGCTCGATCGCGCGGACGCGCAATGGGATCGGCGCACGGCGCTGGGCGTGGTGGTGGCAGCGCAGAACTACCCGGAAGACCCACGCAAGGGCGACGCGATCGAAGGCCTGCCCAAGCCCAGCAACGACTGCCGCGTGTTCCATGCCGGCACGCGGCTCGAGGGCAACGCGCTGCTGACGAGCGGCGGACGGGTGCTGTGCGTGACGGCGCTGGGTGATTCGGTCCGCATGGCGCGCAGCCGCGCCTA